>CAWUMD010000177.1:0-5088 GCA_963923365.1 uncultured bacterium | reverse complement strand
TCCGCCAGCCGCTCGGGCCGATCTGTGGCTACCAGCCGCCCGCGGTTGAGGATGGCAACGCGATCGCAGCAGGCACTCACCTCCGGCAGGATGTGGCTGGAGAGCAGCACCGTGTGCCGCCCCGCCAGACTGCGGATCAGCTGACGCACGTCGAGGATCTGGCGCGGATCGAGGCCGACAGTCGGTTCGTCGAGGATGATCACCGGCGGTTCGTGCACCAGGGCCTGGGCCAACCCCACCCGCTGACGGTACCCCTTGGAGAGCTTGGCGATGCGGCTGCCGGCGCGGTCCTCGAGGCCGCAGCGGCGCAGGCTCTCGCGCACCCGGGTGGGGCGATCGCCTGCCGCCACGCCCTTGATCCGGGCCACGAAGCCCAGGTAGTCCGCCACGGTCATCTCCGGGTAGAGGGGCGGCTGCTCCGGCAGATAACCGATGGCCCGGCGCACCGCCATCGGGTCCTCACCCACCTCGAAACCCGCCACCCGCGCCTGCCCTCGGTCCGCAGGCAGATAGCCGGTGAGGATGCGCATAGTGGTGGTCTTGCCCGCACCATTGGGGCCCAGCAGCCCCAGGATCTCCCCCGGCTCGGCCCGGAAGCTGACCGCCTCCAGAGCCGTCTGGCGACCGTAGCGCTTGCTCAGCTGTTCGACATCAATCATCGCGATTCGCCTTCCGGGTAGCCCCGCCTACGCCTACTGGGGCAGTCGGCCCAGATCGCCGTTCTCGCCCACGAGAATCAGCGCTTCCCCCACCTCCAGCTGGGTATCGGGATGAGGATTGACCATCAGCTCCTCCCCCCGCTGGATCGCCAGCAGGGTGACCCCGTAGCGGTTGCGCAGCCCCAGTTGGGCAAGACTGCGGCCGACGAAGGCCTCGGGCACCTGCACTTCCACCAGGCTGTGGGTGGGATCGAGATCGAACCGGGCCAGGACTGCCGGGGTCGTGAGGGTACGAGCCAGTTGAGCCCCCATCTCGTCCTCGGGGAAGACCACCAGATCCGCCCCGACCCGCTCCAGCAGCTTGCCATGCACCTCCGTCGAGGCCTTGGCAATCACGTGGGGCACCCCACCCTCCTTGAGGTTGAGGGTGGTGATGATGCTCTCCTCGATGTAGCTGCCGATGGCAACAATCACGACATCGAACTCAAAGACCCCGGCCTCCCGCAAGGCAGCGGAATCGGTGGTGTCCAGCGCCAGGGAATGGGAAACACTGCCGGACTCGAGTGCCACCTGGGTCTGCTGGGGGTCCTGGTCGATGCCCAGCACCTCCTGACCCTGCTCGTGCAGCGTGCGGCAGACCGCGCTGCCGAAGCGCCCCAGACCAATCACGGCGTACTGCTTACGACCGCTGGGAATCCGGCGCAGAAAGTTCCAGTTGGTTGGATTCGCAGCCATAGGGTCCTAGCCGACCAGCAGTTCCTCTTCAGGATGCCGGATTCGGGAGGGCTGCGGATCGCCGAGCAGAGCCTGCATCAGCAGCAGGATCCCAACCCGGCCGATGTACATCAGGGCAATCAGTACCAGCTGCACCCCCGCATTGGCGTCCGCCGTCACCCCCAGATCCAGCCCGACCGTGGCGAAGGCGGAGACCGCCTCGAACAGCAGCTGAATGAACTCCAGCTGGCGATCGCAGACTGCCATCACCAGGGTGCCGGTGATCACCACGAAGGCCGAGCCGACCACCACCGCCGTCGCCTTGAGGACGATGCGCTGGGGAATCTGGCGCCGGAAGGCCACCACCGAGTCGCGCCCGCGCAGCACCGTCAGGGTACAGCCGAGCAGGATCGCCAGGGCCGTGGTCTTGACCCCGCCGCCGGTGCCGCCGGGGCTGGCGCCGACGAACATCAGGGCGATGCTCACCATCTGGGCGAACAGGCTCATCTGCGTCTGGTCGATGCTGTTGAACCCGGCGGTACGGGTGGTCACCGACTGCATCCAGGCCGCCAGAGCCTGATCGTCGGCTGGGAGCTGCCCGAGGGTGGCCGGGTTGATCCGCTCGGCGCCCAGCAGCAGCAGCCAACCCAGCAGCAGCATCCCCAGGGTGGTGACGGTGACCAGCCGGAAGTGGAGGCTGAGGCGGGAGGCCCGCCGCTTGCCCCGCAGCCACTGCCAGCCCTCAAGAATCACCGGGTAGCCGATGCCGCCGAAGATGATCAGCAGCGTGATCGTCAGGTTGACCCGCAGGGAACCGACGAAGCCGACCAGATTATCGGCGTAGAGACTGAACCCGGCGTTGTTGAAGGCACTGACGCTGTGGAAGATCGCCGACCACAGGCCAGCCAGCCAGCCATCGTGGCGGGGCAGCAGGGCGGGCAGCAGGGCGATCGCCCCCAGCCCCTCGAAGATCAGCGTGGTCACGGCGATCGCCTGCAACACCTGCCGCAGCTGATCCATGCCGGAACGATCGAGGGACTGCTGAATCGCCACCTTGTCGCGCAGGCCGAAGCGCAAGCCAAGCAGTATCAGCAGAAACGTGGTGGCGGTCATGTAGCCGAGACCGCCCACCTGGATCAGCAGGGTCAGCACCAGTTGCCCGAAGGGCGAGAAGTAGGTGCCCACATCCACCACCGAGAGGCCCGTGACGCAGACCGCCGAGGTGGAGGTGAACAGGGCGGGCAGCCAGTTGCCCCAGGTGCCGCTGCTCTGGGCCCAGGGGGTCATCAGCAGCCCCATGCCCCCCAGGATCACGGCCAGGAAGCCGAGGCTGATGGTGCGCGGCACCGTCAGCCGCCAGGAGTTGCGTGAAGCCATCCGCGTATCAGAGGCAATTAGCTGACAGTACTGCGACCGAGCGGGCGAGGGAAAGACTCAGACCGCCGAATCCAGCTGCAGCAGCCCGGCCCGGCGGCGCTGCTGCAGCCGCCCGCTGAGCAGCATCAGGCCACCGATCGTGGTCAGGGTCACCATCAGTACCAGGGCCGAGAACTGCACCGGGCTGATTAGCCCGACGCTCAGAGCCCGGGAGGCGAACACCAGCCCCGGTACCCCGCGTGGCATCAGCCCGAAGATCACCAGCCAGGGGTCCACCCCCTCGGACCGATCCGTGGCGCTGACTCCCAGGCCGCAGAGCAGCTTACTGATCACCGCCATCGCCAGCAGCACCACCGCCAGGGTCCAGGCCTGGGGCTGGAGCAGGGTCGCGGCGTCCACTCGCAGACCCACGCCCACGAAGTAGAGGGGCAGAAATACCTCCGAGAACACCGCCAGGAGGCGGCTGACGGACTCGTCCACCGGCGCCAGCCGCGCCAGCAGCACCCCCCCGAACAGGGCGCCCATGAAACTGCTGATCCCGGTCGCTTCCCCCAGCCAGGCCATGCCCACCAGCAGCAGCATCACCCCCAGGGGCCCGACCGGCTGCGGCCCAGCGCGGCGGACCCGGAACCGCACCAGCTGGTAGAGCAGCGTGGCCAGCAGGACGCCGACCCCCAGCCCCAGCCAGCCCGGGACCAGATTTCCCTGGCCGAGGGCACGGGCGGTGGTGGCATTGCCGCTGGCGATCGCCCAGGAGAGGTAGGCGATCGCGGGCAGATCGTCGAGCACCGACACCCCCACCAGCAACCGCGAGGACGGATCCTGCAGCACCCGCTGCTGGGCCAGCACACGCAGGGTAACGCCGGTGCCCGTGGCGCTAAGTACCGCCATACAAAGCAACGCCGTGGACTGCTCCATCCCGAACCAGGCCTGGAGGGGCCAGAGGGTGACCAGGGGCACCAGACTGCTGAGGGCGACGGTGCGCAGGATCGCCACCCGCCGCGAGGCCAGCAGATCACCCCGCAGTTCCAACCCAACCCGGAAGAACAGAGTCAGCACCCCCAGTTCCGTGATCCCGGCCAGGGGGGCGACCGTCTGGAAGGGCAGAACGGTGTTGCCCAGCAGAAAGCCCAGGCCCAGTTCCAGCACGATCGCCGGGATCGCCCAGCGGGCCAGGGAGATCTCGAAGCGCCGGGCCAGGGTCACCGACAGCAGCAGCACCAGAAGCACCGTCAGCAGGGAGGGAGTAGCCATGATTCGGATGCTCCGCTAGGTCCGGGACGGGCGGCGACGCGCCCGCAGCCATTTCTCCGCCTCGAGGTAGACGAAGAACAGCAGGCTGAAGCCAATGCAGATCTCCATGTCGGCGATGCTGAGGCTGTGGGTGCCGAAGAACCGCTGCAGGGGCGGCACATACACCAGCGCCATCTGCAGCAGGATGGTCACCCCCACCGACAGCCACAGCCAGGGATTGGTCCGCACCGGCGTCTTCAGGGTAGGCCGATCGCTGCGCACCGCCACGGCGTGACCCATCTGGGCCAGACAGAGGGTGGTGAACACCATCGTCTGCCAGCGTTCGGCCTCCAGGCCCGGGGCAGCAGGCATGCGGGTGTACTGGTAGGCGATCGCCATCATCACAATCGTGATCAGGGCAAACACGACGCCCACCCGCAGCATGTAACGGCCCAGCCCCCGGGCAAAGATGCTCTCCTGGGGATCGTGGGGCGGCTGGCGCATGATCGTCGGGTCACCGGGCTCCACCGCCAGGGCCAGGGCCGGAATCCCGTCGGTGACCAGATTCATCCAGAGGATCTGCAGCGGCGTCAGGGGTACCGCCCCCAGACCCAGCAGCGGTGCGCTGGCGATGGTCAGCAGTTCGCCGATGTTGCTGCCGAGAATGTACTTGATGAACTTGCGGATGTTGCCGTAGACAACCCGGCCTTCCTCGACCGCCGCCACGATGGTGGCGAAGTTGTCGTCGAGCAGCACCATGTCGCTGGCTTCCTTGCTGACGTCGGTGCCGGTGATGCCCATGGCCACCCCGATGTTGGCCTGCTTCAGGGCCGGGGCATCGTTGACGCCATCGCCGGTCATGGCCACGAACTGACCCTGCCGCTGCAGCGATTCGACGATGCGCAGCTTGTGCTCCGGGGCTACCCGGGCGTAGAGGCTGACGTCGTGGACGACCCGATCCAGCTCGGCCCGGTCCATGGCCGCCAACTGCTGACCGGTGACCACCACGGCCTCGGCGTCGGCAATGCCCAGATCGCGGGCGATCGCCCGGGCGGTGAGCGGGTGGTCGCCGGTGATCATCACGGTGCGGATGCCCGCCTGACGG
>CAWUMD010000176.1:0-5138 GCA_963923365.1 uncultured bacterium | reverse complement strand
CGTGGGCTCGGAAATGTGTATAAGAGACAGGTCCCTCCCCCCGTAGTTGCTCCCGCCAGTAATGAACGCGATCCTCCGGCACCCGCAGGTACGGCGCCACCTCCCCTGGCTGATCCCGGATTACCCCCAGGTACTGGGGCACCGACAGCAACGGCTCCCAGCAGACATCCGGCCGACCCTCCAAATCCTCGAGGCCGTAGACCGCATCCACCAGCCCCGCCGCCGCGATCAGCTCCCGCAGTTCCGGCTGGGCCAGAAACGACACCCGCGGTAGGCGCTGCTTCAGCCTCCGTGCGTAGCGGATGAACTGCAGACTGTCACCGAAGCCCTGCTCCGCCACCAGTACCAGCTCCCGCTGCTCAGCCCAGTCCCCCCGCCAGCGCGGCGCTACCGGAGCCTGCAGAATCTCCGGGTCGCTCTGCAGTCGCCACTCGTACTCCCACCAGCCCTCGGCAAATGCCCCCCGATCCAGCAGCGCCAGGGCCAGATTGCGATGGCTGATCGCATGGTCTGGCGCCAAAGCCACAGCGGCCCGGAAACTCTCCACCGCCGCATTTGCCTCACCCGCTTCCTGCTGGGCCAACCCGAGGTTGTTCCAGTAGGCCAGCCGCGTCGGCTCCAGATCCGTCGCTCGCTGGTAGGCCTCAATGGCCGCTCCCAGCTGTCCCAAGTCCTGCAGGGCCCGCCCGAGATTGTTGTGCCCTCCGGCCCGCTCCGGACTCAGGGCCAGATCGCGACGATAGGCCGCCGCTGCCGCCCTCAGGTCCCCCTGGCGCTGCCGCACCAGCCCCAGATTGTAGCCAGCCTCCGGATGATCCGGCCGGGCCGCCAGCACCGACTCGTAGGCCACTGCTGCCTCCGGCCAGCGTTCCAGCGCCATCAGCGCGTTGCCATAGTTGAAGCGCAGATCCGGCTGGTCCGGCTGCAGAGCCAGGGCCCGCTCCAACCAGTCCAGGCGCTCCGTCTGCCGCTGCGTGCGGCCGCAGATCACCGCCAGATTGCCGTAGAGCTCCACCGATTCCACTCCACCAGCCAGCAGACCCCGATAGCCCCGCTCCGCCGCCGCCAGGTCCCCCGCCAGCAGTTGCTCCCGGGCCTGGGCCAGCCGGGCCTGAACAGTCTCCCGGTCCAGCGATCGCGCGTCCGGTCGCCGTCCACCGAATCCCTGCCCTGCCGCCATCCGACCTTGTCTCACCACCTACTCGCCGTACTCCTCAAGCAGGGCCAGGAAATCCCTCAAGGCTGCTCGGGTGGCGTCACCACCTTCGAGCTGATGCCGTATTTGGAGAACAGCAAATCGATCCTGGCGTCGAGCTCGGCGAGCCGCTCGTCCTCTTTCCGCCTCTGCTCGTCCTCGTTCCTCAGACGCAAACGCTCGTTCCTCAGTTGCTCGGTCTCGTTCCTGATTTGCTCGGTCTCGTTCCTGATTTGCTCGGTCTCGCTCTTGAGCTGCTTGATCCGACTGATAGTTTTGTCCAGTCCCCTGTACGAAAGCATCCACTGCAGCCAGGACGGCAGTGAATCCCACCACGCCAAGGCTGAATCCCTGCGGGATTCCCAGGTCGAGTCCGAAGGCCGTGATTCGGTCATAGGACAGAACAACTCCTGACGTAACGACAAGCAGAACGGAAACAAGATTGAGCAGAATCGCCTTCATCGCCAGGGTCTACGCTCCTGGGGCTCTGCACAATCCCTTCGTTGACAGCACGGTTCTGCTCCCCTCAGCTTAACAAGCCCACCTACCGCCATCTCAGCCCCCCTGGCCCAGCACCCAGACCTTCAGCCCCGCTGCCCGGGCCGCATCCGCATCCGCCCCATTCCGGCAGTCGAACAGCCAGGCCGGTTGGCGCATCTGCGCCACCAGTTCCATCCAGTCCAGGCGGCGGAACTGCCACCACTGGGTGAGCAGCACCGCTGCATCCGCCCCCGCACAGGCCTCCGCCTCACTGTCACAAACGCGGATCTGCTCCGCCGATGCCCCCACCAGGTCCGCCCGCACCTGGGCCTCCGGTACCTGCGGGTCGTAGATCTGCAGAATTGCCCCCTCCTCGAGCAGATCCCGGCAGACCCGGATCGCCGGTGACTCCCGCGTATCGTTGGTGTCCTGCTTAAAGGCGAAGCCGAGAATTCCCAATCGCTTGCCCCGCACCGTCCCGAACAGCCGCTGCACAATCAGCCGGGCAATCCGTCGCTGCTGCCAGGTGTTGAGCGTCACCACCTGCTCCCAGTAGGCCGCCACCTCCGGCAGCCCGTAGTACTCCGCCAGATAGACCAGATTGAGGATGTCCTTCTGGAAACAGGAGCCCCCGAACCCCGGCCCCGCCTGCAGGAACTTCGGCCCGATGCGCGAATCCAGACCGATCGCCTTGGCCACCTCCTGCACATCCGCGCCGCTGGCTTCACAGAAGGCGGCAATGCTGTTGATCGACGACACCCGCTGCGCCAGGAAGGCGTTGGCCGTCAGCTTCGACAGTTCCGACGACCAGAGGTTCGTGGTCAGAATCCGCTCCTGCGGCACCCAGTTCGCGTAGACCTCCACCAGGGCCTGCACAGCCGTCTCCGAAGCTCCACCAATCAGCACCCGGTCGGGGTTCTCAAGGTCAGCGATGGCTGTCCCTTCCGCCAGGAACTCCGGATTCGAGAGCACGTCAAAGCTGCGGCCATCCCCGACCGCTTCCAGAATCGCCGTGATCGTCTCCGCCGTGCGTACCGGCAGGGTCGACTTCTCGACCACAATCGTGTGCCCCCGAGCCGCCGCCGCCACCCGCCGCGCTGACGCCTCGATGAAGCTCAGGTCCGAGGCCTTGCCCGCCCCGATTCCCTGGGTCTTGGTGGGGGTGTTCACCGACAGAAACACCAGGTCCGCCGCCGCAATGGCGCCATCCACATCGGTACTGAAGAACAGGTTGCGTCCCCGGCAGCGGGCCACCACCTCCGGCAGCCCCGGCTCGTACACCGGTAGCTGATCCGAGTTCCAAGCCGCAATCCGCTCGGCGTTGATGTCCACCACCGTCACGGTGAGTTCCGGGCAGCGGTCGGCGATCACCGCCATCGTCGGTCCGCCCACATAGCCGGCACCCACACAGCAGATTGTCCGCACCGTCATCCCCTGCACCTCAGTCCGCGATTGCGTGGTCATCATCCCACAGGAATCCTCTCCGGGTCGGAGCCCGGAGAGGGGAAGAGAATGGAGAGGAGACCCGATGGACTGGCTCAGCAGTTCAGACCACAACCCGTCCGCCGGCGATCACAGCCAGAGCCAGATCATTGAAGTCGAAGTCGCAGTTGGCGTTGACCAGGTTATCCTCGAACCCCAGCACCTGGTTACCCTGCAGACTGGTCGCACTACCGAAGAAGATCGACCGAGCCTGAGTGGAATCCAACAATGCCGTTCCAGCCAACCCCTGCAAAGACACCGAACCATTTCCAACCGTTCGCAGACCCGCCCCACTGTAGGACGTCTGAGCATACAGTTCATTGAGTGGGGTCTTGGAGACCAGTTCGAAGCCATAGTAAGCTCCTGCTTCCAGACCACTCGCAGTAAACGTCATACCCTGGTTATCGGGCATGTCCTGGGCCAACATAATCCGCCGAGTATCCACCTGATCGAAGTAGCCCGCACCCGTACCCGGATTCACCCCACCAACAGCGCCGGTCACCGCATCCACATCGGTCGCGGCATCCAAGCGGTAGAGATAGAGAGACTCGCTGTTAGCCCCCTGACTCGACATCAGGAAACTGGCCGAGCTTCCGGTCGCCTGGAAAGCCGCATAGCGGAGCCCGTTGGAACGGGCCTGAACCTCAGTGGTCGAGGCAGTCATGTAATTGGCCCGCGCCCAGTTCGACAGGGTGTTCAAGGTCTGACCGAGAACAGCAACTCCCTGACTATTGGGCTGGTAGGGGAGCGCCTGCAACGACCCGGATTTGGCGCTCGGATCGTAGGACCACTGGTTAGTGGAATAGGATAACGGTGTGGAAGTATTGCCTCCCCCCCAGAGGATTCCAAACAGATTCCCCAGGATGTCCCGATTCGCTGTAGCTGTTCCTGTCGCACTGTTCAACAGCCCCTTGGTCAGATCGCGATTACTCCCCGCATCTTCCAGGGCATTGACGGCAGTACTGAATAGATAATCAGCAAGACTCACAGTGCCACTGGCACTGGTGAGCGAGGTCAGCTGTAGGCCGGCCAGACTCGGGTACTTCGCCACAAAATTCGCCTTGCTGGACAGATCCGGATTACCGAAAAAGCTGTCAAAAGCAAAGCTCAGGTGGGGCTGATCAGCTCCACTATTATTAGCCAGTGACTGCAGATCAGCTCCAACTCCCGCCAACCCATTCAGGAAGCTGGTCTTGTTCGTCTGATCAGATGGCAGTGCTACAGCAGGAATCTGAAAATACAGCAAGCCATTCTTTCCATCCCCAGTCGCACTTCCCTGAGCATTCCCGGAGCCGATCCCTGTCCTCAGGCGATTAGCGACGTCATTACCGAAATAGGCATAATTAATCCAGCCATTCCGGTTCAGAGTATTCTTCTGCGCGGCATTCGAGAGTCCACTAACCTCATCACGCTCATATTTGTCTAGCGCAAGATAGTCCATATAAGGACTGGCTTTAAACCAACCCAAGGCCTGTGCCTTAGACTGCAGCTGATCCGCCACGCCATCAATCTTAGTCCGCAAATCAGCAGCAGCAGTAATTCCTGATGAAAGGTTGCCATCCTCCCGGAAGGACTGAGTGGAGACATACCAGGGAGCCGCATCGATGTTACCAACCCCCCAGGGATTGAGAACGTGGGCAATATTGAGAGGACCTGCAAATAACTTAGCCAGATAGGTCTGAGTAGCGATCAGATCCGTAAAATCGTCTCCACCATTTACCAGGGAAGGATGTGTCACTCCTGACACTGATTCAAAGGCTGGCAGAGTAGCCTTGAACTGAGCAAACGCAGCATCACCAGCATAGAAGACATCCGGAAACACTACGCCCAACCGATTATAGGCGCTGCGGTTATCATAAAGGAGCTGCAATGCCGACTGTAGTGTCTCCCGAATCGGCAGCTTATCCGAGGACCTAAGGTTCAACACTGTTGCGTGGTCACCGTAGTCTTTGCCACCGGCATCTTTCAGGACAACAGCACC
>CAWUMD010000175.1:0-5141 GCA_963923365.1 uncultured bacterium | reverse complement strand
CATAACCGGTAATCAGCGACTGGCGATAGGGCTGGTGAATGCGATCCTGCAGGGCCGCCCGCAGCCAGGTCGGGTTGCCGCTCTCCAGAGCCCGGATCACCAGGGCACAGTGGGCCATGTTGAAGATGGCATCCGCCCGGCTGTAGTTCTGGGGCAGGACGGAGCGGGCTGCCTCGGTGCTCAGTTCGAAATCGGGGATCGCCAGCACCGGCACCACCTCGGGATGCCAGTGCAGGGCGGCGGTGACCCAGCCGCCCTCGGCGTCCGTGGCCGCCAGCACCGCACCGCCCAGGTAGGCGGGCACGACGTTATCGGGGTGACCTTCGATCTCCGTCGCCAGATCGCGGATCCGCTCCCGGCTGAGGGGATTCCCCGCTAGGGCATTGGCCCCCACCAGCCCGGCGACAATGGCCGTGGCGGAACTGCCCAGGCCCCGGGCCAGGGGCACCGCCAGCTCCACGTCCAGCTTCAGCCCCGGTGCGTCCTGACCCAGTTCCCGGTAGAGCCGCTCGAAGCACTGCACCACCAGGTTGTCAGCTTCGCGACTGACTTTCTCGGCCTCCGGCCCGACCGCGGCGATCGCCAGTTCCCCGGCAGGCAGGGCCTCGAAGCGGAAGCGGTTGTAGAGATTGAGGGCGGCACCCAGGCAGTCGAACCCGGGTCCGAGGTTGGCGGTGGTGGCGGGAACGGAGACGAGAACTGCCATGGGTCTGCTGTGGGAGGCCAAGGATCAGCCTACCGGACCGCTGGCTCGTCGTGACCCGGCTCGGTTGCCCCCGTCCACGGCAGGATGAAGGGATGGACTCCACCGCTGCGATCGCATCCATCCTCCAGGGCTACGCCCAGGGCAATTTCCTGATGGCGGACGAGGATGGCATCCTCGGCTGGTACCGCAGTTCCGTCCGCACCCTGATTCCCCTGGATGGGCGCTTCCGCTACCCCACCTCCCTGCGGCGGGTCCTCAACCAGCGGCGCTTCACCATGCGGATCAGTACCGACTTCGCGGGTGTGGTCGACGGCTGTGCCGCTAGACCCGAGACCTGGATCTCGCCCCAGCTGAAGCAGCTGTATCAGGCGCTGCACCGGGCCGGATGGGCCCAGAGCTTCGAAGCCTGGCACGAGGGGCAACTAGCGGGCGGCATCCTCGGGCTGGTGATCGGCGGTGTATTCATTGGTGAATCGATGTTCTACGCTCAGCCGGAGGCCTCCAAGGCGGCGATGGTGGCCCTGGTGCAGCATCTGCGTTGCCGGGGCTATCGGATTTTCGATGCCCAGCTGATGAACCCTCACCTGGCCCGCTTCGGGGCCTATCAGCTGGACGATGCGGAGTACAGCCGCCAGCTGGCCCGGGCGATCGCCCTGCCCTGCCACTTCCTCCCCGGCCCCGAAGACAGCTGAGGGGCACCCCCACCGGAAATGCCCCTCGAATACCACCGTTCTGCTCTGAACGCTACAGCGCCACCTTCTCGACACTCTCCCGCTGGGGGTGCAGGGGAGCTTCCTTCTGCAGAGCCTGATACAGCCGGTTGAGGGCATGCAGGTAGGCCTGGGCCGAGGCGACGATGATGTCGGTGTTGGCGGAGTGCCCGGAGAAGATCCGATCCTCATGGCGCAGGCGGATCGTCACCTCACCGATGGCGTCGATGCCCGCCGTCACGGACTTGACCGAGAACTCGATCAGTTCGTTGGGCACAGCGGTGACTCGGTTGATCGCCCGGTAGACCGCATCCACAGGACCGGTGCCGATGGCGGCATCGGTCAGCTGGGTACCGTCGGGGGTGCTGAGGGCAATGGTCGCCGTCGGACGGGCGTGGTCACCGCAGGAAACCTGCACGTGCTCGAGGCGGTAGAACTCCTCGGTCTGCTGGGTCTCGTCGTTGACGATCGCCTCGAGATCGCGGTCGGTGATTTCCCGCTTCTTGTCCGCCAGTTCCTTGAAGCGGGCGAAGGCCTTGTTCAGATCGTTGTCACTGAGGTCGTAGCCCAGCTCCTGCAGGCGGCTGCGGAAGGCGCTGCGGCCGGAGAGCTTACCGAGGGTGAGGCGGTTGGTGGACAGACCGATGGTTTCGGCGTCCATGATTTCGTAGGTGCGCTTGTTCTTCAGCACCCCGTCCTGGTGGATGCCGCTCTCATGGGAGAAAGCGTTGGCGCCAACGATCGCCTTGTTGGGCTGCACCAGCATGCCGGTCAGGTTCGAGACCAGCCGCGAGGTCTTGTAGATCTCCTGAGTGCGGATCTGGGTCAGGGGCTCCTCGGAGTCTGCCGGGCGACCGAGGAAAGGGTTGAAGTACTGGCGCCGCACGTGCAGCCCCATCACCAGTTCCTCGAGGGCCGCGTTACCGGCCCGTTCGCCGATACCGTTGATCGTGCACTCCAGCTGACGGGCGCCGTTCTTAACCGCCTCCAGGAAGTTGGCCACCGCCAGACCGAGGTCGTTGTGACCGTGGACGGAGATGATCGCCCGGTCAATGTTGGGGACGTTCTCCTTGATGCCCTTGATCAGGGCGCCGAACTCGGCGGGAGTGGTGTAGCCGACGGTATCAGGGATGTTGACCGTGGTCGCCCCGGCGGCGATCGCCGCCTCCAGGCACTGGTAAAGGAACTCGGGGTCCGAGCGGCCTGCATCCTCGGGGGAGAACTCCACGTCATCCACCAGCGAGGCCGCATAGCCCACCATCTCGGGGATGATCTGCAGCACCTCCGAGCGGGTCTTCTTGAGCTTGTACTGCATGTGGATGTCGCTGGTGGCGAGGAAGGTGTGAATCCGCTTCTTCGCCGCCGGAGCCAGGGCCTTGGCTGCGGCATCGATGTCGTTGCGGGTAGCCCGGGCCAGGCTGCAGATGCGGGGTCCGTCGGGGCTGCCCACTTCGGCGGCAATCCGGTTCACCGCCTCGAAGTCCCCGGGGCTGGCGAAGGCGAAGCCCGCCTCGATCACGTCTACGTTCAGCCGGGCCAGCTGCCGGGCGATCGTCAGCTTCTCCTCCAGGTTCAGGCTGGCCCCGGGCGACTGTTCGCCGTCCCGCAGGGTGGTGTCGAAGATGATGATGCGATCGGAGGTCATGCTGACTGGCCTCAGGCTGAATCTGAAGATCTTAATTCTAGGGAGCTAGCCCCGGGCGCGCCGCTCCAGCCGCTGGCGTTTTTCCGGCGTCAGCTGGTCGTGGCAGTGGGGACAGCAGATGTTCGGCTCGTACTGGGGCGAGAGTCGGTCCTCCGGGGTGAGGGCCCAGCCACAGCCCCGGCAGCGGTCCAGGGTACGGCTCGGCTCGAGCCCGTGGCCCACCGCCACACGGTCATCGAAGACGAAGCATTCGCCTTCCCAGAGGCTCTGCTCGGGTGGAATCTCCTCCAGATAGCGGAGGATGCCGCCTTCCAGGTGGTAAACCTGCTCGAAGCCCTGGCTGAGCAGGTAGGCCGAGGCCTTTTCGCAGCGGATGCCACCGGTGCAGAACATGGCTACCCGCTTGTGCTGCTGGGGGTCCAGCTCGCGGGCGACATAATCCGGAAACTGCCGGAAATTCCCGGTCTGCGGGTCCTGCGCCCCCCGGAAGGTGCCGACCTGAAATTCGTAGTCGTTGCGGGTGTCGACCACGACCACATCCGGAGCGCGGATCAGATCGTTCCACTCCCCGGGCGGCACGTAGATGCCCACCTGCACCGCCGGATTGGCCTCGGGCTGGCCGAAGGTGACGATCTCCCGCTTCAGCTTCACCTTCAGCCGCTGGAAGGGGGCGGTTTCCGCCTCGGACCATTTCGCGTCCAGACGGGCAAAGCGGCTGTCCCGGCGCAGCCAGTCCAGCAGTGCTTCCAGCGCCGGGCGATCGCCACTGATGGTGCCGTTGATACCCTCGGGGGCGAGCAGCAGGGTACCGCGGATACCCGCATCCCGGCAGCGGCTCAGCAGCGGTTCGCGCCAGGTTTCGAACTCCGGCAGATCAGCGAAGCAGTAGAGAGCAGCGATCGTCCAGGTCATACCGTCGCTGGGATCGGGGCTGCCGGGGCAGTTTCGGGACGTTCCCCTTTTTCGATGAAGCTGCGGATGTCGTTGAGATCGATGTAGCGATCGGCGGCGTTGCGTAGCTCCCGGGCAATCATGCCGTCGGTGGAAACGACCGTGATGTGGGTATTCTTGGCGCGCAGCAGCTCCACGGCACGTTCGAAATCACCGTCGCCACTGAACAGAATCAGCTGGTCATAGTGCTCAACAGTATTGAACATGTCGACCACGATTTCGACATCCAGGTTCGCTTTCTGGTAGTAGCGACCGTAATTGTCGTCGTTGATTTCCTTCAGGTTCTTGGCCCGTACGGTGTAGCCCAGACTGACCAGGGCATCCCGGAAGCCGCGCTGGTCCTGGGCATCCTTGATCCCGGTGTACCAGAAGGCGTTGCTGAGGGTGACGTCGGGACGATTGGTGAAATAGGAGAGGACGCGCCGCGGATCAAAAAACCAGCCGTTCTTCTGCTGGGCATAAAACATATTGTTGCCATCGATGAAAATCGATAGCCGGGTCTGACGAAACATTCGAGAAAACCTAGAAGTTAAACAGTTAGGGTTGGAATTTAAAAGGGAACGACCACAGAGCCGTGCTTAGGGTGCCGAGATAAATTCAATCGTTACAGGTACAGGTATCTGCTGCTGCATTGCATTCAAGTGTAGCGAAGTTCTGCCGGATTACGGTAGAGCCTGGGCGTGGGCCAGGGCGATCGCCCGATTCGCCCGATAGTTCCGGAGTGTGATCTGGGCCTGGGAGGCGAGCGGATCGCCTGCGGGGATCTGCTCCAGCCGGGCGATCGCGGCACTCCAGCTCCGGGCCACCTGGCGCCAGCCCGCCACGGTCGGTGCACGGCGGATGTCCCGGGCCGCGACCGCCGCTTGCCATCCCAGGGCCTTCCCCTGGCGCAACAGCTCGGCGGCCGGGGTTGGCATTCGAGCCGGGGTGTCGCCCGGTTTGGGCGTGACAACGGTGGGGGCTGAAGTCTGGGTCGGCCCCGCTGCCGGTATCCACCGGGTTGCCACGAGATAGCCACCGCCCAGGGTCAGCAGCCCGAGCAGCCCCGCCAGCAGCCAGCGGCCGCGGTGGGGGGGGCTCGTGGGTGTCGGGCTTGGGTCAGCCGCCTCCGGCTCCAGTTCCCGGCTCC
>CAWUMD010000174.1:0-5148 GCA_963923365.1 uncultured bacterium | reverse complement strand
AGGGGCAGAACCGTCGAATTGAGCGACAGGTAGAAAATCGGCTGATCCGCCGGATTGACCTTACGAAGGCTGGGGGGGTTGGGCAGATCCCTGGGCAGCTGGCGGCTGGCCTGGGCGATCGCCGTCTGCACATCCTGGGCAGCGGCATCCACATCCCGGTCCAGATCGAACTGCAGGGTGATCTGGGTACTGCCCTGGACACTGTTGGAGTTGAGGGAGCTGAGACCGGCGATGCTCGAGAACTGCTGCTCCAGGGGCGTGGCCACCGCCGCCGCCATCGTCTCGGGACTGGCGCCCGGCAGGGTGACATTCACCTGCAGAGTTGGAAAGTCGACGTTGGGCAGATCACTGATCGGCAGTTGGACGTAGCCCACCAGCCCGGACAGCAGTAACCCCAGCATGATCAGCAGGGTGGCTACCGGGCGACGGATGAAGGGAGCCGAGAGGTTCATGACCGTTGCCCCGACGGGGACGGTGCGTTCTTCACCCGGATCGGCGCATCGGGACGCAGCGCGAACTGACCGACGGTGATCACCGGATCACCGGGCTGCAGACCGGACAGCACCGCCTGGCGGGTGCCATTCCCCGGACCGGGACGAATCGGACGGACCACGGCCTTGCGTCCCTGGGCCAGGTAGACAAAGGGCCCGTTCTGGCCCTGCTGAATGGCAGTCACCGGCACCAGGGGCACCTGACGAAGGGTTTTCAGCTGCACCGTGGCCCGAACAAACTGCCCCGGGACGAGGCGCTCCTCGGGGTTAGCGAAGCGGGCCCGGACCGTGGCAGTCCCCGTGGCCGCATCAATCTGCTCGTCCAGAAACACCACGGGACCGGATAGGTTCTGCCCCCCGTCAGCCAGCGTGACGCGCAGCTCTGCCTGGCGGGCGCGCAGCTCCGGCAGCAGCCGCTGGGGCACCGCGAACTGCAGATCGATCGGTCGCAGCTGATTGATCCGCAGCAGAGGCTGGGCCTCATTCTCTCGCACCAGATTGCCGACGGTGACCTGCAGGCTGCCTGCCCGACCCGCCAGGGGAGCCCGCACCACCGTGTAGCCCAACTGCAGGCGGGCCGTGGCCACAGCAGCGCTGGCAGCACTCAGTTCTGCCCGGGCACTGGCGATCGCACTTTCACTGCCCAGCGATGCAGCCGCCAGGGCATCGGCGTCGCTCTGGTACTGCTCCGCCTGGTCACGGCTGATTCCGCCCTGCTGCAACAGCTGCTGGTAGCGCTGGGCCTTGGCCCGGGCGGTGCGGGCCTGGACACGACTACGGCGATCCTCGGCCTCGGCCTGGAGGAGCTTGGCACGGGCCTGCTGTTCTCGGGCGATCGCCTGCTGCAGGTTCGCCTCGAAGGGGGCCGGATCCAGCTTCAGCAGCGGCTGACCCGCCACTACGGTCTGGCCCTCCCGGAACAGCAATGTCTGAATCACCCCCGAGACCTGGGGCCGGACCGCCGCACTGTTGATCGCGCGGATCTGGCCGGTCACGGCCAGGGTTACGGGCAGCGTCCCCAACTGCACCCGGGCCGTCTCCACCAGCACGGGGCGCTGCCGCGGGCCGTTTTCCGCATTGTGATGCTGCCATTGCCAGACCCCCAGGCCCACCAGGGCGATCGGCACTCCAATCAGCAGCGGTCGCAACCAGGGCCGCGACGGAGTATCAGTGGATGACGGGGGGGAAGCGACCATCGGGCTCCGGACAGAAGGGGTAGACGGGAATGACCTACCAGCCTAGTCAAGAGCGGGGTCGGAGGCCAGTGATCCAGGATCTTGACGACAGGCCCCCTGCTTTGGTTTCCCTGCGGCCATCCTTGCTCCGCAACAATGAGCCGGGCAACCCTGGGGGCTGCCCGGCGACGGGATTGAGGTCAGGCTTCACACCGGGGCGGGCTACTGCAGCACCAGTTTGACGTTGGCATTGCTCAGCCCGGGACGCCGTACCTCCGCCAGCGTCTTGTTGACCGCATACTTCTGGTTGATCGAATTGATCAGCTCCGTCTGATTATGCTTTTTGGCCACGCCCCAGAGGTCGGCGATCAGGTCAAACGAGCCATCGGCATTCCGCGACCAGCCGAGGTCGTAGTCACCATCCAGTTCGGCCACCAGGTCGGCCCGCAGGCGCTGACCGTTGTAGCCCCGAATCTCGGCATCGGTCTTGACGGAGATCCCCAGATCCCGCAGGGACTGCTTCAGGACTTCGGCATCGGTGATCTTCGTACGCAGGGTGCTGAAGTGGGACATCGATCGTTCCTCCATTACCGGAAGAGAGGGTTTTAGAGCTTAAAGCATTGAGATGAGAGCGGTTGAGGGGTACCCAAGGGTACCGGTGAACAGACGATCCATCAGCTTGAATCGCCCTTCCTGCCGTCCGAAAACGGCAGAGAAGCCTTTTCAGAACTCCAGTCGCTGGTATTCCGCGATGGAGGCCGCCGCCGGGCGGGCCCGCTGGCGCGCCCAGTCCCGCAGGGCGGTCACCTGCTCATGCATGGTGCGGGACAGGGGCAGCGTGGACTTGATGGCGGCAATGATGTCGAACTGACAGAAGTCGCGATCCTGGGCGAATGCCTCATACATGGCCGCGATCAGTGCCTGTTCGATTTCCGCCCCGGAGAAGCCGTCGGACACCTTGCCCAGTTCCTCGAGGTCGAAACGCTCGGGGTCGCGGCCGCGCTTCTGGAGATGGATGCGGAAGATATCCATCCGTTCCGCCAGGGTGGGCAGGTCGACGAAGAAGATTTCATCGAAGCGCCCCTTACGCAGGAACTCGCTGGGCAGCCGTTCCACGCGGTTGGCCGTGGCCATGACGAACACCGGTGACTGCTTCTCCTGCATCCAGGTGAGGAAGGAACCGAAGATGCGGCTGCTGGTGCCCCCGTCGGAGTCGGCACTGCCGGCGCTGCCTGCGAAGGCCTTGTCGAGCTCATCGATGAACAGGATCGCCGGAGAGATCGATTCGGCAGTCTTCAGAGCACTGCGCAGGTTGGCCTCGGACTTGCCGACGGTGGACCCGTCGTAGACCCGTCCCATATCCAGACGCAGCAGGGGCAGGCCCCAGAGCCGGGAGGTGGTCTTGGCAATCAGGGATTTACCGCAGCCGGGCACCCCGAGAATCAGCATCCCCTTGGGCTGGGGCAGACCGTAGTCCCGAGCCCGCTCACTGAAGGCGCCGGAGCGCTGGTGCAGCCAGTGCTTCAGCTCATCCAGCCCGCCGACACTGTCCAGGGTCTGGTCCTCCTCGATGAATTCAAGGATGCCGTTGCGACGGATCAGCTGGCGCTTTTCGGAGAGAACAATGTCCACCTCCCGGGCCGTCAGCCGACCAGCAGTCACCGTCGCCTTGCGGTAAACCTTCTCGGCTTCATCCCGGGTCAGGCCCAGGGCTGCCTTGAGCAGGTGTTCGCGGGTTTGGTCGTTCAGGCTGCGCCCCGGCAGGCGCTCCATTTCCCGATCCAGCACCTGACCGAGCTCGGCCAGATCCGGCAGGGGGAAGTCAAGCACCACCACATCCTTCTCCAGCTCAATCGGAATCGTCTGCAGCGGCGACATGAGGATGATCGTCTTGTCGGTGCCCTTGAACTGGGCGATCGCATCCCGCAGCCAGCGGGTCACCTCGGGCGCCTCGATGAAGGGATGCAGATCCTTGAAGACGAAGATGCCGGGTTCCTTATGGCGGATCACCCACTCGATCGCCGCCTGGGGCGAGACCGTGGAGTGGTGCGTCACCTGACGCGGCTGCCCGTACTCCACCAGACCGTGGGTGACGGTCCAGAGCCAGAGCTTGCGGGGCGGACCGGCCTGGGTCAGCAGGGCGATCGCCCGTTCGCTGCGTTCCTCCTCGGCGGTGACGAGGTAGATCAGCGGGTATTGCACCTGAAGCAGGATATTGAGCTGCTCGCGCATCGGGATCGACCTCCCAAAAGGAGAAGACGACGAATCCGGGGCTGGGGGACGAAGGGGAGCCCTAGCAGGGCACCAGCTCTTCGCCGCTCGCAGGCATCGTCAGCGACCGATCGAGATCCGAAAGGTCGTCGAGGATGGCCGGAGACTGGCCCAGGGAAACCAGTTGACCGGAATGCAGGACGACGGAGCTGCTGCATTCAGGACAGGCATAAACCCGGTGGGTATTCGCCCGACCCGCTTCCACCTCGTCCACGATTTCGGCGTGTTCCAGATAGAAGCGCAGCGCCCGTTCGGCCAGACTGGACATCGGCTCAGCATCGACCGCGGCACGGATCTTCAGCTGACGATGCAGTTCCGGGGGGAGATACAGCGTGACCTTGTATTTGTCTTGCATGAACGTCCGGATGGGCTTTCCGGTGGTGAGCCTACCATAGACAGCATGCCCGAAAAGCGTCAAGCAATTAAAACAGCATGACGTCAATTACTTAATACTCTGAAACAAAAAACTCGAGAACAGCTCGACTGGCAGTGAACGCTAGGCTGACAACTTGGGGCGACCGAGTGGGCCATGCAGATCTACCTCGATTACAGTGCAACGACGCCAGTGCGCCCGGAGGTGCTGGCGCGGATGACCGCTGTGCTGAAATCAGCCTGGGGCAACCCCTCCAGCCTTCACGCCTGGGGGCAGCGCTCGGCCCTGGTGCTCGAGCAGGCCCGGATGCAGGTAGCGGACCTGATCGGGGCGGACCCGGGAGCGCTGGTATTCACGGCCGGGGGCACGGAGGCAGACAACCTGGCGCTGTTCGGCGTAGCTGCCACGTTCGCGCAGCCCGGACATCTGATTGTCTCGGCGGTCGAGCATGCGGCGGTACGCGAACCGGCGCTGGTGCTGGAGCGGCAGGGCTGGCGGGTGACCTGGTTAGAGGTGGATCGCTGGGGACGGGTGGAACCCCAGGCTCTGGAGCAGGCGATCGCCGCGGATACCCGGCTGGTGTCGGTCATCTGGGGCCAGAGTGAGGTGGGGACCCTGCAGCCGATTGCCGAACTGAGCGCCCTCTGCCAGGAGCGCGGCATCCTGTTTCACACCGATGCGGTACAGGTAGCAGGACGTCTGCCCATCGACCTGCGGACGCTGCCGGTGGATCTGCTCTCACTATCAGCCCACAAACTCTACGGTCCCCAGGGCGCGGGGGCGCTGTACGTGCGCCCAGGGGTGGCGATCGCCCCTCTACCTGTCTCTTATACACATC
>CAWUMD010000173.1:0-5213 GCA_963923365.1 uncultured bacterium | reverse complement strand
GGAGCGGCCCCGCACCTCCCTGCTGGGTCGCTGGCTGGCAGCCTTCGATGAGCATGGCATCACCTGGGAGCAGGTTAGCGGGCCGCTGCTGTGGCTGCCGCAGGTGAATATGTGGGCCGTGCTTGAGGTGCCCAATGTCCCTGCTGAACGGCTGCTGCCGCTTCAGGGCATGGCCGAACGCACCGGCTTCCCCTGCCTGCTGCTGATCGGGGAGCCCCGCAACCGTGGCTACTACGCCCTGGAGCCAGAGAAGAACGCCCCCTGCTGGCACGAGGAGGAGTACCAGGGCCACCAGTTCCGGGCGATGGACTACTGGCCGTTCGATGGCAATGACTACCACTTGAGCGAGAGCAGATTCTACTCATGTGGTGCAGGGTCCGACTTCCATGGGTTCCCTCGGCCCAAAGTGAGCGGAATCCACGCCTACAACACTCTCACTCAGACGCTGACCCTGAACCCCTGTTTTCGTGGCAAGCACGAGGAGGCTGCCATACTGGCCTGCCCTCACTGCGGCAGTACGAATCTGACACCACCTCACCATGTCAAATGGAGGCCGCTCCCGTCAGAAGAAGCAGTAGACACACTGGTCTACCTGACCTGTCAAAGCTGCCTTGGCTACCTTTGCCTTTACATCGCTCTCAGCCAAGGGAGTAAAGGCCCACTTGCAATCTTCTGGGACAAGAACGTCTACGTCCCCGCGGAGACTGCTGACGATCTTGAGGCCCAGCCATGATGCAGATCCTCCGCATCTCCCAGCCGATGATCGGCAAAGCCCGGCCTCGGGTGACCCACAACGGCACCTTCATGCCCAAGCCCTACCAGCAGTGGCAGAAAGGGGCGCAGGCAGAACTGCGGCTGCAGTGGAGCGGGCGATCGCCGCTGGAGCGCATCAGCTGGATCACGGTCCAGTTCCGCAGCGCCAGCGGACGGGTGGACCTCGACAACGCTCTCGGGTCCGTCCTTGATGCCCTGGTCCAGGCGGGGGTGCTGCGGGATGACAACGCCACCCGCGTCCCGGCGGTGACCGCCACCTGGGACCGCAGCGACCGCAACGACATCCTGATCACCCTGGAGGCCTGAGATGTTCAAGCTGCGGGACTACCAGCTGGACCTCGTGGACCGCGTATGGGCGCAGCTGGGCAGCGATTCCGCTGTCCTGGCCCAGCTGCCCACCGGCGGTGGCAAGACCGCCTGCCAGGCCGAACTGGCGCGCCGGCTGTTCCGCTTCGGCGGCAAGGTGCTGGCTGCCGTTCACCGCGTCGAGGTGCTGCACCAGATGGCCGCAGCCTTTGAGTACCACATCGGCATCACGCCGCAGCTGGTGGTCGCCGGCAGCAGGCCCGACTGGAACGCCCCCGTCATCCTGGGTATGAATCAGACCCTGGTGCGTCGCATCGATAGCCTGCCGGGCGACATCCGCCTGCTGATTCAGGATGAGGCCCACCACAGCACCAGCCGCACCTACCGCAAGCTGTTCGATGCCCTCAACTGCAACGTCTCCGGCTGGTCCGCAACGCCGGAACGCCTCGATGGCTCGGCTCTTTCCGATGTCTTCGACTGCCTCGTCCTTGGCCCCAGCGTCAAGCAGCTGACTGCCTGGGGCTTCCTGTGCCCCTACCGCTACCATTCGCTCGACGTGGGCATGACCACCCGAGGTGTGAAGGTCCGTAATGGCGACTACGACGCCAGGGGCCTCGCCCGCGCCAACAAGGCCACGGCGATCGCCGCCGAGGTGGTGAAGAACTACCGCGCCCATGCCAACGGCCTCCAGACGGTCGTCTTCGCCATCAATGTCGCCCACTCCCAGCAGATCGCCTGGTCTCTCGCGGAGGCCGGCATCAACGCGGTCCATGTGGATGGCAACACTCCGGCGGCGGAGCGGGCGCAGGCAATCGCCGACTTCAAGGCGGGCCGGGTCCAGGTGTTGTGCAACTGCGAACTGTTCGGCGAGGGCGTCGATATCCCGGCAGTCGAGGCGGTAGTCCTGGCGCGGCCCACCCAATCGCTGACGATCTTTCTCCAGCAGGTCGGGCGTTGTCTGCGGCCCTTCCCCGGCAAGGACTACGCCGTCATTCTTGACCTCGCGCCCAACTGCGCCACCCACGGCTTCCCCGACGACCACCGCGCCTGGAAATTCGATGGGGAGGTGAAGGAGCCGGGGCCGGGGCGCTTCTTCGGGTTGGAGGAGCGCGCCTACACTCCCCGCGATACCTCCGAAGGCAACGCCACCATCACCGAGGTGGCCCGCTCCGACATCAACCCCGATCACCCCTGGGCGGAAACCATCAACCGCCTCCTCTACCGCCAGCAGCTGCTCGGCTACAAACGCGGATGGCTGGGCTACGGCCTCGCCGAAGATCCGGTCGCCTCCCTCGACCTCAGCGCATGGGAATTGCTCGGCCAGTACCTCGGCTACAAACCCGGTTGGGCCTGGCACAAGTGGCACGAAACCCGTAGCAGAAGCGCGGCCTGAACCAGGCCCGTGCAATAATCGCCCCAACGAAAACGCCCCGGCAGTGCTGACACACTCCAGGGCAGACCGGCTGTTAAGGGGCCAGTTTCATGAGCGTACAACACATAGCCGTCTTCTCCGGCAAGGGGGGTGTGGGCAAGTCCACCGTTGCTGTTTCCCTGGCCCAGCACACCGGGCACCTGCTGATTGACGCCGATCCCCAGTGCTCGGCGGCGGGTTGGGGAAACATGCGCGAGAGCGAGACCCCTGAGGTGAAAGCCATTCCCCTGGCCCAGGTGCTCAACGAACTGGAGCACCGCGAGGCCAGCATCATTGATATGCCGGGGTCCCTCTCGTCCGGTGGCATTGCCGTGCTCAAACGGGTGGATCTGATCCTGCTGCTCACCAACGACCACCAGTTTGAACTGAACGCTCTCAGCCAATCGCTGGATATCGCCCAGGCAGTCGGCAAGCGAGTGGTGGTGCTGCTCAACCGCATTCACCCCTTCACCGATCCCAGCCCTGTTCAGGAAGCAATCGCCGGCCTGGATGTGGAGGTATGCCCGGTGGTGATCCGGGAACGCAGTCCTCACTACAAGGCACTGCGCGAAGGGAAGGCGGCTGCGGAGTTCGAGCCTGAGGGTGCCGCTGCTGCGGAGATCGCCAGCCTGTGGCAGTGGATCGAGGGGCTCAACTGATGGCCAGGCCCCCCATCCGAATCAATAAGGTTGCGTCCGGTCAGGACGTGATGGAGCGCATCAGCCAGGACGCTGCCGATAGTGAACTGGTCCGTTTGCCCCTCGAGCAGATTGGCGATCGCCCTGCGGGGGACACCCGTCCGCTCAACCCGGAGCAGGTGGAGCAACTGCTCGATTCCATCAGGATTCTGGGGCTGATTGCCCCGTTGGCCGTGGATGGCCGGAACAGACTGTTGGCGGGCGGTCACCGTCGTGCTGCCCTGCAGCGGCTGGCCGAGATCGATCTGCCCGGTTTTAACGACCTGTTCCCCTCGGGTGTGCCCTGCCGGAGATTCAGCTTCGATGCTGCGACCGAGCTCGAGCGGGCCCTGGCGGTTGAGATCGCGGAAAACGAGAAGCGGCGTAACTACACGAAAGCCGAGATCCGCGCAGTTGCGGAACGGCTCAAGGCTCAGGGCTACAGTCAGACGCCTGGCCCCAAGAATACGCCCGCTCTGACGCCTGCCCTTGCCGTTGCCTTCGGGGTCAGCAAACGAACGGTTGAGCGGGCCCTCAAGCCTGACTCGGAATCTGCGACAGCTGTCGCAGATTCCCCCCGACTCCGTTCCCTGAAGCTGCCCGCCGATCTGCTGGAGTTGCTGGAGCAGAAAGCAGCCAGCCGGGGGTGCACCCTGATCGAGCTGCTGGAGGTGTTCGTTCTGGAAGACTGACGCCGATGGCGTCGCCTCCGCTGAAATTGGTCATTCGCACGCAAAACGGTCAATCGTCGATCGGGGCGCCGTAGGCTAGCCCTTCTGTCACGAGCGTCCGTTATGCAGAAAATTGCGATTCACAGCCCCGAGGGATGGGACCATCCCGAGCTGCGCTGTCCGGTGTGCGGCACCCTGCTTCATGCTCTCCTGGACCCGATTGCGCAGCCGGCCTGTGACCATGTGGTGTTCAGTTTCTATCACACCCTCCGGCGCTTCGATTATCTCCGTCCCGACCTCGCAGCTCGTCTGACCCGGTGTCGCGAGGAAAGCCGGGACGAAGACCGGGAGAAGAGCAGCCTCGACCTGGTGCGGGAATGGCTAGGTGCTGAGCCCCTCTGTGCCGAGTTTCAGCTCACCAGCAGCGGCAGCTTTGACGATTCTGACGGCTATGCCAACTCCATCGCTGTAGCTTGGCGAATCATGAGTTGAGTGCTGGGGTGATCGGGGGGCATCCTCTGGTTGAGGGTGCACCTGGGTGTTATTGGATATTCCAGGGACAGGCTCAGTGTCCGGGTTGACCCTGCTAAGGTTCATCAGCAGGTGGTTGACCGTGGTATTGAAGGCCAGGGAGGTCAGTCAGGGTGACAAACCAGTTGCACCAGACGGGCGGGGCAGCGCTCTCGCCGAACTTCGGTCATCTCGCTGCCACCGAACCGCTGCTGGCGCAGCACGGGGCCAGGGCTGAACGCTTTGTCTTCGAGGACCCGAACACCGCCCTGATCAAACTCCGGCAGTTCGGGGAGGTTCTTGCGCAGCAGGTAGCTGGCCACGCCGGGATGTATATGTCTCCCCAGGAGCCTCAGCTCGAGCTGCTGCGCCGTCTCCGGGACAGAGGAGTAATCGACGCCCAGGTCAGTGATCTCTTCCACAGTCTCCGTAAAGTCGGCAATCGGGCCGTCCACGACCACGAGGGCACACAGCGTGATGCTCTGCACCAGCTGCGCATCGCCTGGAAACTCGGTATCTGGTTTCAGCAGGCCTTCAGAAACCGTAACTTTGGGGGCAGCCCCTTCATGCCGCCCCCGGACCCGCGACAGGCGGAGCAGGCCCTGAAAGAGGAACTCGCCCAGCTGCGTCGGCAGGTGGCGGATCAGGAAGCCCAGGCCAATGCCCGGATTGAGGCTGCCTACGCAGAGCTGGCAGTGGCTCTCGAACGCGCTGGAGAAACCGAGGCCAGGGCGGCCAAGCTGGAAGCAGAATTCCAGGAACAGCTGACTACCCTCCAGGCCCAGCAGGCCGCAGCTCCCAAAGCTGTCGTAGAGGCTGTCATCCAGCTGTCTCTTATACACATCTGACGCTGCCGACGATACT
>CAWUMD010000172.1:0-5219 GCA_963923365.1 uncultured bacterium | reverse complement strand
CAGCGTCTCGCTGGGGGCCTCGGTACTGAGGCTGTAGGCGCCGCTGCCCTGTTCGAAGACTGCGAACTGGCAGGCGGGAATGCGACCGTACCAGTGCTCGCCCCCATCCAGGTGCCAGAGGCTGAATTCACCCCGACTGTCGCGACCGAAGCACCCGGCGCCGAAGCCGCCGAGGGGGGCGCCATGCCAGGGGCCGTCGTCGAGGTTGCTGGCGTAGCGGACGGTGTAGGGCTGGTCCCAGCCGAGGCCGAGGGGCCGTCGCCAGGCGCAGGAGGGAAGGGGCTTGAGCATGGCGGCTATTCTGGCAGGCCCGGGCGCCGGGCTCAAGTCGGACAGCGGGCTTCGGCGATCAGCCAGTCGACGAACTGGCGGGCGCTGCGGCCGGAACGCCCATTGTGGCGGGTGGCCCACTGGCGGGCCCGGAAGCTCAGCTCCTCTTCGGGCAGGCTCAGTCCGGCGGTGGCCACCAGATGCCGGACGATGGCCAGATAGGTGTCCTGGTCCGGGGCCTCGAAGGTGAGGGTGAGGCCGAAGCGATCGCTGAAGGACAGCTTCTCCTGCACCGTGTCCCAGGACTGGATCTCGTCGGCGTCGCTGGGGCGGGGCCGATCGGCGAAGTATTCGCGGATCAGGTGGCGGCGGTTGCTGGTGGCGTAGACCACGACGTTGACCGGGCGGGCGGTGACGTTGCCTTCGAGCACCACCTTCAGGGCCTTGAAGCTGTCGTCGTCCTCCTCGAAGGAGAGGTCATCGACGAAGACCACGAAGCGCCGCGAGGATGCCTGCAGCTGCTCCAGTAACTGGGGCAGGCTGGCGAGATCCCCCTTGCCGACTTCCACCAGCCGCAGGCCGCGATCGCCGTAGGCATTGGCCAGGGCCTTGACCAGGGACGACTTGCCGGTGCCGCGGCTGCCGTAGAGCAGGATGTTCTGGGCCGGTTGGCCCGCCAGCAGAAACTCCGTGTTGCGGCAGACCGTCGCCTGCTGCTCGCTGAAGCCCGTCAGCTGCTCCAGCCGGATCGGGTCAGGTTCGCTCACCGGCTGCAGCTGACCCGCACGCCAGCGGAAGACCCGATGGCTGACCAGGGCGCCGCTGCCTTCCTGTCGGTGATGGTCGATCAGGTCCCGCAGTAGGTTGCCCCAGTCGTCACTGGTCAGCAGTCGGGCCACGATCCCCTGGGCCGGGCAGCGGTCGTCCAGGTTGGCCAGAGGGGGCTCCAGGGGGCGGGCAACGGCAGCGACCATCGGGGCCAGGGCAGTCAGGTCCGTGGCCGCCAGCTGTTGCAGCACTCCCAGATCGGCGATCGCCGCCTCCAGCAGAGCCGGGGACGGCTGGCCCCGCTCTGCGGCGCAGGTGAACGGGTTGTTGGCGATCGCAATCCGTTCGCCCAGGTGCCGAGCCCAGGACTGTCCAAGAGCTGACAGGGTGCGGTAGCAGTGTCCGTAGGCCTGGGCGGCGGCCAGTCCATCCTGGGCCAGCAGGGCGTCGAGCAACTGTAGATACGCCTGGCCCGCCGGGCTGTTCAGGCTGTCGGCGTAGAGCAGCAGCCCGGCCGCCTGGAGCCGCAGCAGGCCGATGCGGGTGACGTGGGAAGCCATCGGGACAACCGGGACGACCCGAACATTCTAGGCAGTCGGAACCGCCTGACGAAGCTGCTCGAACTGTTCCACAAAGCGCTCATAGGTGCTGCTGGCACCGCTGAGGTTACCCTCGCGGCCGTTGGTTTCCAGTTGCTTGGCCAGACTCTGCAGCACCGTGGCCCCGATATTGGCGCTGGCTCCCTTGAGGTAGTGGGCGATCTGGGCCAGGGCTGATGCATCCGCGCTGGCGATCGCCGCCCGCAGACGGGGCAGCTGGCTGGCGGTATCGGCGGTGTAGAGGTTGAGCAGTTCCAGGGTGAACGCCTCGTCGCCGTCGCAGAGGGCATCCAGCTGATGCCAGTCGATGGGAATGGCGTTGCGGTTGAGGGAAGCCATGGCCAGGGAATGGAGAGCGAGTCACTCCAGACTACGCAGCGGGGCCCGGGGGCGGCCACGGCTGCGGGAGAACTTAAGAAATTCGGAGTGGATCGAGCGTCGCCGGGATGATCACGGCGCCCTGGCGCAGGACCTGCAGGCCTTCGGGGGTGCAGCGCACGACCGTGGAGGGGGCGCCGCTCATCAGCTGTTGCTCGAACCCCTCCAGAATGGCGACCTCGGGGAAGCCGCTCAGCAGCGCGGCAACCGTCATCAGAGGGGGCTCGCCGGATCGGTTGGCGCTGGTGGTCGCCAGGGGACCCGTGCGGGCCAGTAGCTGGCGGGCCAGATCACTGTCGGGGACCCGCAGTCCCAGGCTCTGGCCACCCCCGGGATTCATCGTGGCGGTGACCGGGTGCCGGGAGGGCAGAACCAGCGTCAGGGCGCCGGGCCAGTGGTGCGCCGCTAGGGTGCGGGCGGTGGCATCGGCCTCGACGTAGGGCCAGAGATCGTTGGCGTTGGCGCCCAGCAGAATCAGCGGTTTGCGGCGATCGCGCTGCTTCAGGTCGTAGAGCCGCTCGGCCTGTTCCGGTCGGGTGGCCAGGGCTGTCACGGTGTCCGTGGGAAAGGCAATGACTCCACCCTGGTCCAGATGGCGGATCAGGGCTTCAGGTTCAAGAATCGGCATACTGATCGATTGTGCCGTGGTGGATCGATTGCGGCGGCCTTAGAGGCGGTAGGCACTGACGAAGCGGTCGAGTCCGGCGTAGTCGGCGTGGTTGGCGATCGCTGCCCAGTGCCCGTCCTTCCGCAGCAGGTCGGCGATCGCCGCCCCCTGGCCCGCCATGTGCTCGACGGCCCAGAAACCGCCACTGATCAGCTGTTCCGCCGCCGCTGGAATCAGCACCCGATAGGCATCCAGACCATCGTCACCGCCATCCAGGGCCAGCCAGGGTTCGTGCAGGCGTACCTCCGGTTCCAGCTCCGTCACGGTCTGGTGGGGAATGTAGGGCGGATTGGACAGCAGTCCCCCCAGGGGCTGGGGCGGTAGCGGCTGCAGCCAGCGTCCCTCCACCAGGGTTACCTGGGACCCCAGACCCAAAGCCTCGACGTTGCGGCGGGCGATCGCCAGTACCTCGTCGCTGCAGTCCACGGCCCAGAGCCGCAGCTCCGGCCGCGCCTGGGCCAGCCCCAGGGCGATCGCGCCGCTGCCGGTGCCGATATCCGCCCAGGGCCGGGTGGCCAGCTCCGGATGCTGCTCCAGGGCCGCCAGGGCCAGGTCCACCAGTAGTTCCGTTTCCGGCCGCGGGATCAGGACGCCGGGCCCTACCGCCAGATCCAACCCCCGCCACTGCACCGTCCCGGCCAGATACTGAATCGGCTGCCGGGTCTCCAGCCGTGCCGTCCAGATCTGATCCAGTGCCTCGAGCGAGCAGTGCAGCCGCATCTCCCCGGACTCCCCGGCGCGTAACAGTCGCAGGGTCAGGCTGTCCACTCCGGCACAGGTTTTCAGCAGCCATGCCAGCTCAACCGGGTCAACGTTGGCCTGCAGACCCCGGTGTCGGGCGGCCTGAAACCAGTTGTAGACGTCTTCTTTGGCTGTTTTGTTGACGTATCTGCTGACTTTGTTCATTCGGTATTAAGCGCTACGGAGCCAGTGCCTGCCTGGATTCTTTAGGAAACCTAAAATAGTTCGCACTAATATCTTTCTTTCGGCAAAATAAACCTCAAATATTCAGAACCCTATAAAAATCCTATGGCTAAGCGATCGGTAAAGGCGTCCGCAACGGGCATTCGACAGGCGCGACAACGGTTCGACTACCTGGGTTGGACCCAGGAGCATCTCGCGGCCCTGGTCGGTCTGAATACCCGTCAGTCTATCTGGAAGTTTTTCAAGGGCGCCCCGATCGATCGCCAGTACTTCATCGAGATCTGTTACCAGCTCGGGCTCGACTGGGAGCAGATCGCCGATCTGCCGGCCCTGCCACCGGAGCTGGAACGCCGCGAGCCGGTAGCCCCCCGGCCGTCACTGAATTTCGGAAGCGGCCACGGCAACCCGGAGCTGTCAGCCCTGCGTCAGCAGGCTGAGGAAATGGCCATCGAACCGCTGGTGCCGATGCCCGGTCTGGGCGAGGGGCGGCGGCTGGCTGAGGTGTTTGTCGAGCGTTCCCTGGCCTGTGGGGACGAGCTCGTCCCCGCTGCCACCCTGTTCGACCATGGGCACCGCTTCCTGCTCAAGGGTGAGTTCGGCTCCGGACGGACCACCCTGGCCCGCTGGCTCTACCTGCGGCAGCTGCGCGACCACTCCAATCCCAACCTGGCGCTCTGGCTGGATCTGCCCCTGGTCTACCGTGACGGGGATTCGGATCTGATGCGTACCCTGCGCCAGCTGCTGGGTGAGGGGGATCAGCCCTCCCGTCTCGAGCAGTATCTGCGGCGGGGGCAGCTGGTGCTGTTCATCGACGGTCTGGACGAACTGCCTGCCTCCAAGGCTGCCTGGGCCTCCCGGGAGCTGAGCCTGTTCCTGGGTCGTTATCCGGCCACGGGCTGTTTGATCACCACCTCTCTGGTGGGTGAGTACGAGTGGCTGCTGGGTTGCCGCTCCGTCTCCCTGCTGCCGCTGACCCATCGCCAGGCCCGCCAGTACGCTACCCAGCTGGAAGCCTGGGAGAACTGGCATGAGCATCCCTGGTTCTGGCACAACCCCCTGCGACTGCAGATGATGGCTCGCCGGGTGCCGCTGGAGCAGGCCTATCCGCAGCTGCTGGATCTGATCTTCCGCCGGATGCCCCGCTGGTCCTTCTGGCCAGAGCCGCTGGTGGATTGGCAGGTCACCCCAAGTCAGCTGCAGAGCTATCTGGAAGACATGATCCGCCAGTTTCCGGCGGACTTCTCCCAGGGGAGTGCCATTGATTACCTGATGCGGCTGCGGGGTCGGGGCACGGAATCGGACCCCCCGGAACAGCTGTTGCACTGTGCCGAGCAGATTTTCCAGACCCTGCGGCATCTGGGGCTGGTTCGGCATCAGGGTGAAGGGGTGTATCAGATTGCAACCCCGGATCTGAGGCAGATCCTGCAGGAACGGGCCAAGCGTTGGCAGCACTGGGGCCATGCCGAAACGGTGCCGACTGAAAACCCGGAGTTAGTGGCTGCCCGAAAGCTCGATATGGCCGTTTAGTTTGGTGTTACTGGGGTTGGGGAATGGCTTAACTTAAATTCCGCAATAACCCTAGGACTGATTGTCGAAAAATTCTGTTGAACTAC
>CAWUMD010000171.1:0-5221 GCA_963923365.1 uncultured bacterium | reverse complement strand
CGGGACATCCCTGCACCCCACCCCCGCCATGACAGTCCGCCACCGCTACCAACTGCACGAACGGGTCCGCCTGATCGACACCCTCGATTACTTCGAACCCCTCCTGGGAGAAGTGATCCACCAGGATGAGGGCCAGATCGCCGTGGAATTCTTCCAGCCCGACCACCCGGCTCAGCACCTGAGCTTCGATGAGGCCACCGGCTACGAGAACGGACGTCCCCCGGCACTGGCCCGCTGGCGGATTGAAATCGTCAGTTAGCCGCCTCCCGAGCCGCCGCCAGGGCGATCGCCCGCGGGAAGATGCGGTGTTCCTGCACCTGAATCCGGGCATGCAGGGACGCCGCCGTATCCCCGGGCAGTACCGGCACCGCCGCCTGGATCAGGATGGGACCACTGTCCATCTCCAGGGTGACGATATGGACCGTGCAGCCCGCCAGGGTCACCCCGGCCGCCAGGGCCTGCTCCACGGCCCGAATTCCCTTGAAGCTGGGCAGCAGACTGGGGTGAATGTTCACCAGTCGTTCCGGGAAGGCGTCCAGCAGCACCTGGGTGATGATCCGCATCCAGCCCGCCATCGCCACCCACTCGACCCCAGCGGCGCGGAACGCGGCGACAATCGCCCGATCCAGGTCCTCCCGGCTGGGGTGCTGCCGGTGATCGAGAACCTGCACCGGGATCCCCAGGCGCTCCGCCCGCGCCACCGCCGCAGCCTCCGGCCGGTTGCAGATCAGCAGTCGGATCTCAGCGTTCAGATCCCCCCGGGCGATCGCCGTCGCCAGCGCCTCGAAGTTACTGCCCGAGCCCGAGGCCATCACCCCCAGGGCCAGAGGCTGATCCAGGGTCGGGACCCGGGCAGGCATCACCAGGGCTTGATCAATGGTTTCCATAGGGAACTCGGGGCACTCTCCCTAGTCTAGGCAACGGGCGAGTGCAACAAAACATGCCATTCCCCGGGTGGCCCGCCAGCAGGATGGTAGGCTGATTCAAGCAATTTGAAAGCTGCTTTCAGAGGCTGGGTGTATGCAAGTCAATGATCTGGGATTTATCGCGAGCCTGCTGTTCGTGCTCGTCCCAACTGTGTTCCTGATCGTTCTCTACATTCAGACCGCCAGCCGCGAGGGCTAGGCCCCTCGGGTCCGAATGGAAACAGAAAAAGCCACCCTGACGGGTGGCTTTTTCTGTGGGAAGCAGGTGTGATGCCGATCAGGCTGAGGCCGTCCGCACCAGCAGCACGGGGCAGCCGGCATAGACCCGCACGTAATCGGAGATGGATCCGCCCAGCAGCCGATCCAGATCCGGTAGGCCCTTGGCAATTGTCGGACGGCGGTCGGGCGACCCCATCACCAGCAGGTCGACGCGGTTCTGTTCCGCCAGATTGCAGATATCCTGACCGGCCCGGGACCCGGTAAGACTGATGGCACGGGCATTGATTCCCAGCTGACGGGCCGCCTTCAGGGGCGCTGCCAGCACCGGATCCTCCTCAGCATTGGCGGGGGCCTTCCCGGTGGTGGCAACGTGGGCGAAAATCAGCTCGCCACCCTTGACGTCCCGGGCCAGGAACTGGGCCAGGCGGGCCGCCTCCTGGGAAGAGCTGGTCTTATCCAGAGCCACCATCACCCGGTTGACCCGCTTGACGTAGATGTCGTCCTTGACCAGCAGCATCGGTCGCTGAGAGAGCTGGAAGACGTACTGGCTGACGGAGTTGGCCAGGATCGACTGCAGCCGCTTCAGGCCGCGGGAGCCCATGATGATCAGGTCGACGTTCAGTTCGTCGGCCACCTCACAGACTACGGTCTTGGCATCACCCTGGCGCAGGATGCTGTTGACGCGGCCGGGATCGAGGTGCAGCTTCTGGACCGCTTCGGCCAGCAGCTTGCCGCCCTCTTCCATCTTCGTAGCCAGATCCTCGGGGTTGAGCTGCGCCGGTACGACGTGAAGGATGCTGACGGAGGCGTTCTTCAGCCCGGGGATATCCAGCAGCATGCGGAGCATCTCTTCGGAGTGCCCGGTTCCGGAATCGGCCAGCAAAATCTTGTTGATCATGGGGCTTGATTGAGCGTCAGATCCTGCCGTCTCGGGGGGGAGATCGCAGCGATGCTCCCGGCGGGGACGGTGCCTTCAATATACTTGCCGGAAAGAATTAACCCCGGGCCCGGGAGGGTGACTGTTGAGCAACGCAACAATTCTTCAGCAAGCTTCACCCGGGTTCGACTATCCGGTGCGGGTCCAGCCCCACCACACCGACTATGCCGGCATTGTCTGGCACGGCAGCTACGTCGCCTGGCTGGAGGAGGCACGGGTGGAGTGCCTGCGGGCGGTTGGCGTCGGCTTCGAGGACCTGGTGGCGCTGGGCATCGATCTGCCGGTGGTGGACCTCAACCTGCGCTATCGCGAATCGATCCGGATGGGGGCTGCCGTGCGCGTACGGGTAGGGCTGGCGGCGATCGACGGCGTCCGACTGCGCTGGGACTGCCGCATTCTCGGGGAGGGCGATCGCCTGCACGCCACTGCCCAGGTCACCCTCGTGCCGGTGGATCGGGAGCGGGGACGCATCCTGCGACAGATGCCGCCGCACCTGCTTGAGGCGCTGGAGCGACTGCAGCAACAGTTCGGCTCCTGCTGAATCAGCCCTGGGCCAGCACCGTGCGGGCGATCCGGGCCGCTGCCCCGGGGGTACCCATGCGCTGCAGTCCCAGGGCGGCGATCGCCGCTCGCCGGGCGGGCTCCTCCAGCAGCGACGCCGCCAGGGTCAGCAGTTCCGAGGCATCGGTCGGAGCCGGGGTCACCGTAGCCCCGAGCAGGCGGGTCTGAGCCTCGGCAAACCCGGCGGTGAACTGGGGCCCCGGGCCCGGAAAACTGATCACCGGACAGCCCAGACCAACGGTCTGTTCCGTCGCCGTTCCAGCAGTCGCCAGGGCCAGGTCAGCTAGGTGCAGAAAGGGTCCGAAACTGCGGCGGCCAATCTGCAGACGGGCCTGTTCCCGGGTGAAGGTCAGCAGATCGGGATGGGTCGGGGCCGCCGCAGACCAGCCCTCCGCCAGCAGGACCTGTTCCAACGGCGCCAGAGGCAGGGAGGGGGCGATCGCCGCCAGCGCCTGCAGCCTCGGCCAGCGGCTCTGCAGGGTCCGCAACCCCGCCAGCAGCCGTTCCCAGTTGCCCCAGCACTCGGGAGGGCGGGAGCCAGGCAGGAGCAGCACCCGTGGCGAGGCATCGCCCAGCGCCGTCACCAGATCCGGTAGCGGCGGATTCAAGCCGTCCATCATCGGATTGCCCAGGTCCTGCACCGGCGCTCCGAATCCCTGCAGCAGCCGGGCCGTCAGACCATCCCGGGGGAACACGGCCCGACAGCGGCGATTACGCATCAGCCAGCGGTCCCAGGGGTCGAAGATGCTCTGCTGCCAGCGCTGCCAGATCAGCGCCCGGGGGCGCGGGTCCGGTAGGGGACCCTGCTCATCCCGCCAGTAGTAGTCAGACTTGGCCGTGGGCACGAAGCAGTAGGGCAGACCACTGCCCCAGGCGAACAGCAGCGGCACGATATCGCCCACCGCCAGCACCAGACCACCCTGGCGGCTCCAGCGACGCATCGCCTGCCACTGCCCCCAGGTCAACTGCAGCAACCCGCCGCCCAGATCCCGCAGCAGCTGACGCGGGTCCATATAGATGAAGCCCCCGGAAGGCAGCGATCGCTGCGGCCCGATCGCCGATGCGGCCAGTCCCTCCAGAGCATGGCCCTCGCCCACCAGAGCCAGGGTCGCCAATTCCAACGTCGGCTGCTCCCGGGCTACGGCATCCAGAATGCGCCGGGCAATCACGTCCTCACCATGGCCATTGCTGATGCAGAGCAGACGCATCGGGACCTTGATTCCTGCAGCCGGTTTGCTAAAGTATACGAATGTCAGTTCGCGCAGCCTAGCTGTGTCCGTAACTGGCGGCATAGCCAAGTGGTAAGGCAAAGGTCTGCAAAACCTTCATCCCCCGGTTCGAATCCGGGTGCCGCCTTCTCAGGACAACGCCCCCAAAGCAATTCGGGGGCGTTGCTGTTTTCGGGTCAGCGTCAGCTCGGCAGCCCCTGCAGGGTGCCGGTTTCACCAGGCACCACCTCGCCCAGGCGCCAGCCCGGCAGTCCGGCCCCGGCAAACTGGGTCAGCGTCGCGTCGACCGCGTCCGGCGGCACAATCACGACAAAACCGACGCCCATATTAAAGGTGTTGAACATTTCCGGCAGGGCAACCTGACCCTGCTCCGCCAGCCAGCGGAACAGGACCGGGATCTCCCAGCTGTGGCAGTCGATGCGGACCGAGAGGTTCTCGCCCAGGCAGCGGGGCAGATTCTCCGGCAGCCCCCCACCGGTGATGTGAGCCATGGCATGGATCGGCAAACCGGCCCGGCGGGCCGCCAGCACCGCCTTGACGTATAGCTGGGTCGGGGTCAGGAAGACCTCGCCCAGACTGCGCCCCCCGAACACCTCCGGCGTCGCACTCCAGTCCAGACCGGCATCGGCCAGGATGCGACGCACCAGGCTGTAGCCGTTGCTGTGCACCCCGGAGCTGGGCAGGGCGATCGCCACGTCCCCGGCCTTCACCTGGGAACCATCGAGGATCTCCGACTTCTCGACGATACCGACCGCAAACCCCGCCAGATCGTACTCACCCGGCTGATAGAAGCCGGGCATTTCAGCGGTCTCGCCCCCCAGCAGGGCACAGCCGCTGAGACGACAGCCCTCGGCGATGCCGGCTACCACGGCGGTCAGCTGGTCCTGATTGAGCTTGCCGGTGGCGATGTAGTCAAGAAAATAGAGAGGTTCCGCCCCGGCGGTGAGAATATCGTTGACGCACATCGCCACCAGATCGATGCCAACGGTGCTGTGGCGGTCGGTCTGGTGGGCGATCTTCAGCTTGGTTCCCACCCCGTCGGTTCCGGAGACCAGTACCGGCTGACGATAGCCGGCGGGAATCTCGAAAAAGCCCCCAAACCCACCGATGCCCCCCAGGACCCCGGGCCGGTTCGTCGAAGCGACCAGGTCCTTGATACCGGTGACGAAGGCGCGTCCCGCCTCGACATCCACACCGGCGGCTCGATAATCCATGGGGTCCTCGCTTCGCAACAGGGCAATCTGACCATTCTACCGAGTGAGACCACCCCCCCGGTCGCTTAACAGCATCCCGGCAACCACGTCAAGGATCGATAAAGTTCTGAAAAATTCCGCCCTCGGGCGAACCCA
>CAWUMD010000170.1:0-5245 GCA_963923365.1 uncultured bacterium | reverse complement strand
CTAAGGGGCAAGTGTTTCAGTTCGCAATCCCTGCAGCTCCCGAATTGGGAGGGTGATGCCTGGGGCGATCGCAGGGATACCTGCGGCAAATCGGGGACTGGAACTGCCACACCCCGAGCTGCCTGCAACGCAGTTCTAGCGGGGCGACTGACGCAGGGACATCTGGGCCAGCAGACAGCCCGGAGACCGAGCGCCAGCGATGCAGCCGTTGATGTCACGAAGGGTGCCCCCGGGAGCCATGGCCTCAGTCGAGGCAGCGTCCCGGGTTAAGCCGTCCCGAATGGCAGGACCGTAGGAATCCGGTACGAATGACGAAGGTCTGAGGGGTTGCCACGGTAAACCTACCCAGCTGCTGACCTGGGACTTCGTCCTCGCGCCGATTTACTTGGCGGCCATCCAGGTATTGCCGTGGCGCACCTCCGCCACCAGCGGCACCGTCAGCGGCACCGCCGCCTCCATCGCCTTGCGGATTAGGGGTGCCACCATGTCCCATTCCTCAGGGGGCAGCTCCACCACCAGTTCGTCGTGCACCGTCAGCAGCAGTTGGGCTTGATGGGGTGCCAGAGCCTGCTCCACCAGCACCATCGCCCGCTTGATCAGGTCCGCACTGCTGCCCTGAATCGGCGCATTCGCGGCCTGACGCAGGGCCTGGGCCTCGAACCGATCCGGCTTCAGCTGGCTCAGGTCCAGACCATCGGGGTCCTGGCCCCGCAGCTTACCCAGGCCCTCGCGGCTGAACTCGAAATGCCGCCGCCGCCCCAGGATCGTCTCCACGTAGCCCCGGGCGATCGCCTGGCGCTCCAGGCCCTGCAGGTAGGCGAACACCGCCGGGTAGCGCTCGTAGTAGCGTTCGATGAAGCCCTGGGCCTCCCTGGTGCTGCAGCCCATGGTGCGGGCGAAGCGCTGGGCCCCCATGCCGTAGATCACCCCGAAGTTGATCGTCTTGCCCAGGCGCCGCTCCTCGTCGGTCACGTCCTCGCGGTCGAACAGCAGCTGGGCCGTGAGGCGGTGCACATCCAGTCCGCTGCGGTAGGCCTCCAGCAGCCGCGGTTCCTGGCTGAGGTGGGCGAGAATCCGCAGCTCGATCTGGCTGTAGTCGGCGGCGGCCAACCACCAACCCGGCCGGGGCAGGAAGGCCTGACGGATGCGACGGCTGAACTCCGTGCGCACGGGAATGTTCTGCAGGTTGGGGTTGGAGGAGGACAGCCGCCCCGTCGCCGTCACCGCCTGGTTGAAGTCCGTATGCACCCGGCCATCGGCGGCCACCAGGGTCGGTAGCGCATCGACGTAGGTGGACTTGAGCTTGCTGAGGGTGCGGTGCTCCAGAATCAGGTCGATCACCGGGTGGTCGCCCTGGAGCTTCTCCAGCACCGCCGCATCGGTGGAGTAGCCGGTCTTGGTCTTGCGGCTCTTCTTGCGGTTCAGGCCCAGGCTCTCGAACAGCAGCTCGCTCAGCTGCTTGGGGGAGCTGAGGTTGAAGGGTTGACCGGCGGCGGCGTGGGCCTGCTCCTCCAGCCGCTGCAGATCCGTCTCCAGTTCCTGGGAGAGCTGGCCCAGGTAATCCACATCCACCCGGATGCCCCGCTCCTCCATCGCTGCCAGCACCGGCTCCAGGGGCAGTTCCACCGCCGCCAGCAGCTGGGCCAGGGCCGGGGTGTCCGCCAGCGCCGCCTGCAGTTTCGGCAGCAGCCGCTTCACCCCGTGGCAGTCGAGGCCGCAGTACTGGGCCACCTCGGCGATCACCACGTCCGCAATTGTCTGTTTCTTCGGCACCAGCTCGCTGTAGGGCCGGGTGGTGATTCCCAGCCACTGGCGCACCAGGGCATCGAGGTTGTGCTCACCCTCGGGGTTGAGGACGTAGCTGGCCAGCAGCGTGTCGGCCACCACCCCCGCCAGCCGGATGCCCTGGTGGAGCAGCACCCGCCGGTCGAACTTGGCGTTCTGGAACACCTTGGGATAGTCGGCACTCTCCAGAATCGGCCGCAGCACCTCCAGCACCTGGGCCGTCGGCAGCTGGCTACCCTCGCGGTGCCCGAGGGGAATGTAGGCGATCTGGTCGATGGCCTCACCCCAGGCGCAGCCGAGTCCGACCAGGGTGGCCTTGGCCGGATCCAGGTCGGTAGTCTCCGTGTCCCAGGCCACGGGGTCAGCGGGATCGGTGTGCAGCAGCAACTCATCCACCAGATCCGCCAGGGCAGCCTCGGTGGCGATGACTCGCGGCTCCAGGACGGGCACCGGCGCCGGTTCCGGCTCGGTGGGAATCAAGGGTTCCGGGGTGGCAACAGGGGCAGCGTTTGCGGTCGGGGTACCGCCGAACAGCCGCTGCAGCCGGTCCACCTGGCGCTGGAAGGCCTGCAGTTCCAGCTCCGTCAGCCGGGTCAGCACCGGCTCTTCCTCGAAGCCCGTCAGCCGCAGCTGCTCCCAGTCGAGGGGAATTTCCACATCGGTGATGATCCGCGCCAGCATGCGCGAGTGGAAAGCCGCTTCCCGGTCCGCCTCCAACTTGCTGCGCCAGGCGGGTTTGATCGCATTCAGGTGGGCGTAGACGTTATCCAGATCCCCCCAGGTCTCCAGCAGGGCGATCGCCGTCTTCGGACCAATGCCCTTCACCCCGGGAATGTTGTCGGAGCTGTCGCCGCAGAGAGCCTTGAAGTCGATTACCTGCTCCGGCGGCACCCCCAGCTTCTCGATCACCTGCTGGGGCCCGACCTCGTTGGCGGGAGCATCCTTGCGGGGGCCGAAGCTACTACCCAGGTAGAGGACGGCGATGTCAGCGACCGGGTCCACCAGCTGGAAGAGATCGCGATCGCCGCTGAGGATCCGCACCCGGTAGCCCTGCTCAGCCCCCCGCCGGGCCACGGTGCCGAGGATGTCGTCCGCTTCGTAGCCCGGCTGCACCAGAATCGGCAGGTTGAGCAACCGCAGCAGCTCCACCAGGTTGGTGTTGTCCTGGAGGAAGTCCTCCGGTGTCTCCGCCCGGTTGGCCTTGTAGCTGGCATCCGCCTCGTGGCGGAAGGTCGGTCCGCCCAGGTCGAAGGCCACCCCCAGGGCCGTCGGCTGCAGCTGCTCGAGCACCTCCAGCAGCGACTTGAGAAAGCCGAAGCAGACACTGGTGGGAATACCGGTGGAGGTGCGCAGCCCCCCATCCCGACCCTTGGCGAAGGCGTAGTAGGAACGGAAGGCCAAAGAGTGGCCGTCCACCAGCAGCAGCAGCGGTTTGTCTGTCATGGGGGGCATTCTGCCATTCTCCCCGGCCGGAAGCACGGCGGATTCCGGTCGGATCGCCCCCTTAAACTGGAAGGCATTCCGCGTTGGCATCTCCAAACCATGCGTAGTCTCTTCCTCGAACGGCTCCACAGTCCGGAGCGGCCGGTGCTCGTCTTCGACGGCGGCATGGGCACCACCCTGCAGTTCCAGAACCTGACGGCAGAGGATTTCGGGGGGGCGGCGACCGAGGGCTGCAACGAGTGGCTGATCCGCACCAAGCCCGAGGCGATCGCCACGGTGCACCGCCAGTTCCTGGAGGCAGGCGCGGATGTGATCGAGACCGACACCTTCGGGGCCACCCCGATCGTGCTGGGCGAATACGACCTGGCCGACCACGCCTACGCACTGAACGTCGAGGCCGCCGCCCTGGCCCGGCGCCTTGCCGATGAATACTCCACCCCCGAGAAACCCCGTTTCGTAGCCGGGTCGATCGGGCCGACCACCAAGCTGCCGACCCTGGGGCACATCAGCTACGACGAGATGAAGGCCAACTTCGAGGTCCAGGCCCGGGGCCTTTGGGATGGCGGGGTCGATCTGTTCATCGTCGAGACCTGCCAGGACGTGCTGCAGATCAAGGCGGCCCTGAACGCGATTGAGACGGTGTTCGCCGAGAAGGGCGATCGCCGTCCGCTGATGGTCTCGGTAACGATGGAAACCACCGGCACGATGCTGGTCGGCTCGGACATTGCTGCCGTGCTGGCGATACTCGAGCCCTACCCGATCGACATCCTCGGGCTCAACTGCGCCACCGGGCCGGATCGGATGGTCGAGCACATCCGCTACCTGAGCGAACACGCGCCCTTTGTGATCAGCTGCATCCCCAACGCCGGAATTCCGGAGAACGTCGGCGGCCATGCCCACTACAAGCTGACGCCGATGGAGCTGCGCATGGCGCTGCACCGCTTCGTCGAGGACCTGGGCGTGCAGGTGATCGGCGGCTGCTGCGGCACCCAGCCCACGCACATCGCCCAGCTGGCGGAGCTGGCACCACAGCTGCAGCCGAAGGATCGGCCAGTGCGCCGCCCCGAGGAGCATCCCCAGCGCACGCCCTACAACTACGTGCCCTCGGCAGCCTCGATCTACGGCACCACCCCCTACCTGCAGGACAACTCCTTCCTGATCGTCGGTGAGCGCCTCAACGCCAGCGGCTCCAAGAAGGTGCGCGAACTGCTCAACGAGGAGGACTGGGACGGGCTGGTGGCGATCGCCCGGGGTCAGGTCAAGGAAGGGGCCCACGTCCTGGACGTCAACGTCGACTACGTCGGCCGCGATGGCGAGCGGGACATGCAGGCCCTGGTCTCCCGGGTGGTGACCAACGTCAACCTGCCGCTGATGCTCGACTCCACCGAGTGGCAGAAGATGGAAGCCGGCCTGAAGGTAGCCGGGGGCAAGTGCATCCTCAACTCGACCAACTACGAGGACGGGGACGAGCGCTTCTTCAAGGTGCTGGAACTGGCCAAGGCCTACGGCGCCGGGGTGGTGGTCGGCACCATCGATGAGGAGGGCATGGCCCGCACCGCCGAGCGCAAGTTCGCGATCGCCCAGCGGGCCTACCGCGATGCCCTGGAATACGGCATCCCCGCCCACGAGATCTTCTACGACCCCCTGGCGCTGCCCATCTCCACCGGCATCGAGGAGGACCGGGAGAACGGTAAGGCGACGATCGAGGCGATCCGGCTGATTCGCGAGAACCTGCCGGGGGTGCACATCCTCCTGGGGGTGTCGAACATCAGCTTCGGCCTCAGCCCCGCCGCCCGGATCACCCTCAACTCGGTATTCCTGCACGAAGCCTGCGCCGTCGGTATGGACGGGGCGATCGTCAGCGCCGCCAAGATCCTGCCCCTGAGCCGGATCGAGGAGAAGCCGCTGCAGGTCTGCCGCGATCTGATCTACGACCGTCGCCGCTTCGAGGGCGGCATCTGCGTCTACGACCCGCTGACGGAACTGACCACCCTGTTCGAGGGGGTAAGTGCCAAGG
>CAWUMD010000169.1:0-5289 GCA_963923365.1 uncultured bacterium | reverse complement strand
GCTCGGGCCGCAGAAACATCGGCGTCACCCGCCCACCGCAGCGTTCCTCCAGCCAGGCCGCGACCCCCGGCAGGCCCACCTGCTCGAGCAGCCACTCGCTCACCCCCGCCCAGACGGGCCAGACCGGCAGACGGGCGAACCGCTGCACCTGGGCCAGGGGACGTACCACCGATTCAGCCATTTCAGAAATTCCGGGGAATCAGGGAGGGGGTTGGTGGCACTGGCTGGAGACGCTGCTGGCGTCGCAGACGTCCCAATTCCAGCAGCAGACCCAGACCCAGCATCAGTGCCAGGGCGATCGCCACCCCCCGCTCCGGTCGCCGCCAGCGGGGCAGGTCCGGCAGCCATCGTCGCCAGCCGGTCGGTTCGGGTTCCGCAGGCAAGGGGTCAGCCTCGTCCGGGATCTCCTCCACCTCACGGGAGGTACGACCGATCAGTTCATCCATCCGGTCCGAAGGCACCGCGGCGGGAACCCCCGCCTGGCGGAACAGCATCACCGCCAGATCGAGGTTGCGGATCAGCAACTGGCGCAGTTCACCGGCAGGCATCGCCTCACTCTGGAGGGCCGAATAGCCGGCCTGGATGGCCGCCAGGGCGGCGGCGGCAGCCAGCTGCTCCTGTTCCTCCTGGGCCATTTCCGCAGCGGCGAGGGCCGCCTGTTCCACCTGATGCAGCTGTTCGCGGAATTCCGGTCGCATGGAAGCATCGTAGCGGCCCGGAGGTGCCCGGACCGCCGGGGACGCTACTTCAGGTAGGCGGCGATCGCCTCGGTCGCCAGATCCGTCAGGGACACCCCGCGCTTCTCGGCCTCCGCCTTCAGACGGCTATGGATGTCCTCCCGCAGGCCGACCCGATAGCGGGGCTTGTCGCCGGATTCCCCCGCCTGCAGCTTGCGCAGCTTCTCGAAGCCGACCCGGTCGCAGAAATCCCCGAAGCTCTCGCTGCCCTTGCGCTGGGCCTTGAAGCCCACCAGCAGCGGCCGCAGGGTGGCTTCGATCTGTTCATCCGCCAGCTTGTCCAGGTAGGGCTGGGCCAGCCGGGTCTGGTTGGGGGAGCCCCCCAGCCAGAGCTGATAGGCGTTGGGCCCCTGCCCAACGAAACCGACTTCCGCCATGTAGGGACGAGCGCAGCCGTTGGGGCAACCGGTCATGCGCACCACGAAGTGCTCGTCGGGCAGCTCCAGTTCGGTCAGCAGCGCGCGGATCCGCTCCAGAATGCCGGGGATGGCGCGCTCGGACTCGGTCACCGCCAGACCGCAGGTAGGCAGGGCCGGGCAGGCAATGGAGTAGCGGGCCAGGGGGTCGATGGCCTCGATCGGCTTGACGCCGGCCCGGGTGAGGATGGCGTCGATGGCGGCGCGATCGCCCGCGGCGATGTCGTACAGGATGATGTCCTGATTGCCCGTCAGCAGGATCGGCAGCTGGTAGGTGCTGACGATTTCCTTCAGGGCCGCCTTGAGCTGGTAGCCGGGCACATCCTTGACGCGACCGTTCTGCACCGACAGGCCCAGGAACCACTGGCCGTCGCCCTGCTCCTGCCAGCCCAGATAGTCACGGTATTCGAAGGCGGCCACCTTCTTCAGGGGCTTGATCGCCTTGCCGAAATACTGCTCCACCTCGGCGGTGAACTTCGCCACCCCCCAGTCGTGGATCAGGTACTTCATCCGGGCGTGGCGACGGTTGACGCGATCGCCGTAGTCGCGCTGCACCGCCACGATCGCCTTCACCAGATCGTAGACATCAGCGGCATCGACATAGCCGATCGGGTCAGCCACCCGGGCGAAGGTCTCCCCCTTGTTGTGGGTACGGCCCATACCGCCCCCGGCGTAGACGTTGAAGCCCTTGGCCTTGCCCTTGGCATCGGTGATCAGCACCAGCCCGACGTCCTGGGTGAACAGGTCGACCGAGTTATCCCCAGGGACCGTCACCGCCATCTTGAACTTGCGCGGCATGTAATGGTCGCCGTAGATCGGCTCCACATTGCCCTCGATGTTGGTGCCGTGCAGGTTCCGCTGCCGAGCCGCCTTCACCTCCGGAGCTTCCTCGGCGGAGACAATCTTCTCGCCGTCGGTCCAGATTTCGTAGTAGGCCCCGGTCTGGGGCGTGAGCAGATCGGCGACGTTGTTGGCGTACTGACGGGCCAGATCGTACTCGGGCCGGTTCCGATAGGGCACCGGTGGCGCCATGATGTTGCGGTTCAGGTCGCCGCAGGCCCCGAGGGTAGAGCCCATGTGACGGATGATCGTGCCGATCACCGTCTTCAGATTCTTCTTGAGCACCCCATGCAGCTGGAACGCCTGGCGGGTGGTGGCCCGCAGGGTGCCGTTGCCGTACTGGTCGGCAAGATTATCCAGGGCCAGGTAGAGCTGGGGCGGAATGTAGCCGCCGGGGCTGCGCAGCCGCAGCATCATCGAGTAGGGCTTCTCCTGCCCTTTGACCCGCTCGTCCCGGTTGTCCTGCTGGTAGGAGCCATGGAACTTGAGGATCTGCACCCCATCCTCACTGAAGTGGTTGGTGTCCAGCTTCAGCTCACTGAAGATCGGCTCCAGCAGGTGCTGACTGCGGTCCTTGATGCCTTCCACCTTGGCCAGTTTGGGTGCGGTCGTCGTCATGGCAGCGATTCTCTGGGACGGGGTGCGGGGGAATCCTCGCAGTTAACTCGGAAAAGCCCGATAAAACCGAGGAGTTGCCGGTCTTTATTTTAGCATTTCCGGCTGGATCCAAACAGGAGGCCGGACAGACCGGGGTACGATGAAATCTTGCCCAAACGCCCTCTCAGACCTGACCTCAGACCATGGTTGCCTTTCTCCTGGAAGTCGGTACCGAAGAACTCCCGGCCGGCTTTGCCGCCGCGGCGATCGCCCAGTGGCAGCAGCTGATTCCCGCCAGTCTGGCGGAACAGTTCCTGGAGCCGAGTGCCGTGCACGTCTACGGTACTCCCCGACGTCTGGCGGTGCTGATCGAGGGTCTGCCCGAGCGTCAGGCCGACCGTCAGGAGGAAATCAAGGGTCCCCCGGCCGGAGCGGCCTTCCGGGAGGGTGAACCGACCCCGGCGGCGGTGGGCTTCGCCCGTAAGCAGGGCGTGGAGCTCTCGGCCCTGGAGGTCCGCCCGACGGACAAGGGCGATTTCGTCTTCGTCAACCGCACCGTGCCCGGTCGTTCCACCGCCGAAGTTCTGGCTGAACTGATCCCGGGCTGGATCACCAGCCTGGAGGGCAAGCGCTTTATGCGCTGGGCCGATGGCAGTCTGCGCTTCTCGCGCCCGATCCGCTGGCTGGTGGCCCTGCTCGACGCTGCAGTGCTGCCCCTCAGCCTCGACAGCGGCGATGGTGTCATCCACAGCGATCGCACCTCCCGTGGTCACCGGGTGCTGCACCCCTCACCGGTGACCCTGGCCCAGGCCAGCGCCTACGTGGAGACCCTGCGTGCCGCCTCGGTGCTGGTGGACCCGGCGGAACGGGAGCAGCGCATCCGCGAGCAGACCGCGGCGGCGGCGCAGGCCGAGGGCGCGGTGGCGGATATGCCCCAGGACCTGGTCGAGGAAGTGATTCACCTGGTGGAGTGGCCCACCGCTGTGGTCGGCCGGTTCGAGGACAGCTTCCTGGCCCTGCCGCCGGAGGTGTCGACCATGGTGATGACCAGTCACCAGCGCTATTTCCCCCTCTACCGCGCCGATGCGCTCCGCGATCCGGCGGCCACCGACGCCCGGGCGGACCTGCTGCCCGCCTTCATCACCATCTCCAACGGCGACCCGACCAAGGCTGCGGTGATCGCCGACGGCAACGCCCGGGTGATCCGGGCCCGGCTGGCGGATGGCGAATACTTCTACCGCAGCGACTGTGCCAATCCGCTTGAGACCCTGCTGCCGAAGCTGGCGGTGGTCACCTTCCAGGAGCAGCTGGGCTCGGTCCGCGCCAAGGTGGACCGAATCGGGGCGATCGCCCATCGTCTCTGTGACCAGATCGGCTCCGACAGCCAGGAGCGGCTGTTGGCGGAACGGGCCGCCCAGCTCTCCAAGGCGGATCTGGTCAGCCAGATGGTGTTCGAGTTTCCGGAACTGCAGGGGGTGATGGGGCAGAAGTATGCCCTCGTCAGCGGCGAACCGGCGGCGGTGGCCACGGCCCTGCGCGAGCAGTACCTGCCCAAGGGGGCGGGGGATGACCTGCCCGCCAGCCGCACCGGTCAGATCGTCGGTCTGGCGGACCGCTTCGATACCCTGGTGAGCATCTTCGGTCTGGGAATGCTGCCCAGTGGCTCCAGCGATCCCTTCGCCCTGCGGCGGGCTGCCAACGCCATCCTCAATATCACCTGGGCTGCCCAGCTGCCCCTCAACCTCAGCAGCCTGCTCGATACACTGGCGACCGAGTTCTGTGCCAGCTTCCCGGATCTGAAGACCGATGCCATCACGCTGGCCACTCAGCTGCGGGAGTTCTTCCTGCAGCGGATCCGGACCCTGCTGCAGGAGGAGCAGGGGGTCGACTACGACCTGGTGAACGCGGTGATCGGCGAGGCGGAGCAGAGCCAGCGCGTGCTGGCGGATCCCCTCGATGCCCGGGCCCGGGCTCTCTACCTGCAGCAGCTGCGCCGGGACGGTCAGCTCGAGCAGATCTACGCGGTGGTGAACCGGGCGGCCAAGCTGGCGGTCAAGGGCGATCTCGCCAAGGATGTGTTGGTGGCCCAGGGCATTGTCGATGCCAGCCTGTTCCAGAAGAGCAGCGAAGCCCCCTTCCTGGCGGCCCTGGCGCAGTTGCAGCCCCTGGCCCAGGCAGCCCAGGCCAACCGCGACTACGCTCCGCTGGTGGCGCAGCTGGCCGAGGCTGCTCCGGTCCTGGCCGAGTTCTTCGACGGGGAGAACAGCGTCATGGTGATGGACGAGAACCCGGCCATCCAGCGCAACCGACTCAACCTGCTGGGTCTGCTGCGCAACCAGGCCCTGGTGCTGGCGGATTTCGGTCAGATCGTCCGCGGTTAGATCCGTTGGGGGTGCCAGCGCACCCCCAAGGGCAGGTCAGGGTAAGGCCCGCACCGCATCCAGGAACGACGCCTGGGGATTCGCCTTGCAGAATCCTTCAATCTGCGTGCCGATCTGTTCGTCCACATCGCGGGTGATCACGGCATCGTTGCGATGGCCCGAGGCGTAGCCCAGGAGGAAGGTCAGAAAACCCTCGGCCTCCATCTCCAGCGTGTGGTCCCCGTTTTTGCGGGCTTTGGCCAGATCGCCGATGATGTCCCGGAGCTGCGTGCAGCTGAGACGACCGAGGCTCTGTCTCTTATACACATCTCCGAGCCC
>CAWUMD010000168.1:0-5300 GCA_963923365.1 uncultured bacterium | reverse complement strand
TTTGATCCGAGCCTTCAATTATGGAATTACCATTAAGCAATCTAGATCCTAAAGAATGTCTTTAATCTACTCGCAAAACAGGCTATTTTTCTTCTTGCAGGAGTTAAGACAGAGGTGTATGTCACTGACAGGAGAAAAATCCTATGACCCTCCAGCCAAACACCCTCACTCCTGAACAGCTACAGAAGCTGCAGGCCGCCCTGCAGCAACTTCAGGAGGCTCTGCAGGAGCTACCCGTGATTCCTCCGGAAGAACGGCGGCGACTGACCAAAAGCGGACATCGTTCCGCCGGGTTCGTGCGCTATCTGGCCAATCTGGTCCGTAATGAACCCGACCATTGCCCCGTCAGTTTCGACCGCGATGCGTTTCTTCAGGAAGCAGATCTCTGGGAACCCCTGATGATTCAGCAGGCCATTCTGCACCAGCAGGTAGACCGCATCGACTCTCAGAGTCTACTGCTGGGGAATAACGCCATGCACCGCGCCCAGGAACTCTTCCAGGTGCTGCGGGCCAGTTCCCGGTCCCATCCGGAACTGGCAGAGCATGTGCGTGTCCTCAGCACTCTCTATCGGCGGCGCAACAGCAGCAGCGCTAATGCGAGCACACCATCCGTCAGCTGAGGCCACCGGTTCATAGGCATCCAGGTTGAGGGCGATCGCGCCCTCTTTTTGTCGTTTCTTCTCGTCAGTTATAGGCTGACGCTTTTCAGGCCATCCATCCACCCTTTGCACGAACACCCCCACAACCCGTAGGCTAAAGATTCGGTCCGTACCCCCAGCCCCATGAGCGAGTTTCAGTACTACGAATTCCAGGCTCTCGAACGCAGTCTTGACAGCGACGCCCTGCAGAACTTGCGGCAGATCAGCAGTCGGGCCGAGATCAGCTGCAGCCGGTTCGCTGTCACCTACAACTGGAGCGATCTGAGTGCCGACCCCTTGGATCTACTGGCTCGCTACTTCGACGTCCACTTCTATACCAGCAATTTCGGGACCCACGTCCTGGCCTTCCGCTTCCCGAAAAGTCAGTACCGCAGCCGGGATCTGGAACCCTACTGGGTCAGCGACTGGCTCTTCGCCCGCACCTACGCCGACTCCACCCTGGTGATTTTCGAGCGCAACCACGATGGTGCCGGACCGGAACTGATAGAGGCGGAGACCTGGCTGGGAGACCTGTCCGTTCTGCGTAACGACATTCTCGCTGGCGATCGCCGCTGTCTCTACCTGGGCTGGCTGCGCGGCCTGCAGGCAGATGCCGTGGACCCGGAGGATACCGTTCCACCCTGCCCCCCCGGACTGGCCACCCTGACTCCGGCACTGCAACGCCTGGCCCAGTTTCTGGAACTGGATCCATTTCTGCTGGCGGCCGCGCAGGCTGCTTCGCCTCACCGGGAGGAACCGCCTGAGGACCCGGCAGGCTTCCGGCATTTCATCGGCAGCCTATCCCCTGACGACAAGGAAACGTGGCTACTGCAGTTGCTGGAGGGCACCCTCACCCCGGCCATGGCCACTGCTCAGCTGCAGCAGCAGTGGCGACAGTCCCGGGACAGCAATCCATTACCGGAGTCTGTCCTGCTCACCCCAGCCACCCTGCTGGAGCAGGCCAATCAGCTGCGCCAGCAGCATCAGGAACAGGAAGTCGCCCGCCAGGCTGCTGCCCGGGCCCGGAGCGAGGCGGAAGCGGCCCGGATTCAGCAGCAACGCCTGCAGCAGCTGAAACAGAAAGGTGACGCGGTCTGGCAGGAAGTGGATGCCCTGATGGCCAGCAAGAAACCCGCCAACTACACCATCGTGATCAGCACACTCAAGGATCTGCAAGTCCTGGCCCGGCAGGAACAGTGGTCACCCCTCTACCGGCAACGGATTCAGGGCCTGATGGAGACCCATGCCCGGAAGCACAGCCTGATTGACCGCCTGCGCATGGCTCAACTGGATCGCTGACGAGCGCCTCAGGCGGGCACGGTGATCGCCCGTTCACCCGCCAGGCCGAACACCTGGTGAATGCGCTGCAGGGCCTCGATGGCCCGGTCCTCGGCGATCACGCAGCAGGTCTTGATCTCCGAGGTGGCAATCATCTCGATATTGATACCCGCCGCCGCCAGTTCCGCGAACATCTGGGCCGCCACCCCCGACTGGTGGGCCATACCTGCACCGACGATACTCAGCTTGGCTACATCCGGCTGCACCAGCACCGCCCCGAAGCCCAGTTCGGATTGCAGAGCCTCCAGCAGAGACTGAGCCTGAACCGCATCCTCGCGGGCAAGGGTGCAGCAGATGTCCCGGCAGGCCACCCCATTCAGGTCCCGGCTGCGCTGGGACTGGACGATCATATCCACGCTGATCTGGCGCTGGGCCAGGGTCTCGAAGATGCGGGCCGCCATACCGGGGCGATCCGGCACCGCCAGAATCGCCAGGCGGGCCTGGTTGCGATCCAGAGCGACGCCACGCACCGGCGGTTCGTCCTCACTGCCCAGAGCAACGGCAGCGTTGACGGCGCTGGCCTCGATTTCAAAGGCCTGACAGAGCGCTGCGATCGCCGTCTCCCGGTCCGCCGCATCGATCACGCAGCTGACCTTGACCTCGGAGGTGGAAATCAGCTGCAGGTTAACGCCTGCATCCGCCAGGGTGCGGAACACCTTGGCCAGTACCTCCGGCCGACCGACAATCCCCACCCCGGAGACGCTCACCTTGGCGACCTCTCCACCGGGCAGCAGTTCTCCCCCCAGATCACTCAGCAACTGGCGGCTGGCCGCCTCCGCTTGCTCCTGGTCGTTCCGACCAACGGTGAAGGAAATATCGTTACTGCTGCCTTCGTGCACCGACTGGATAATCAGGTCGACGCTGACCCCATGCTCACCAATGCCACGGAACAACTGGGCGGCGATACCCGGGCGATCCGGCACGTGCAGCAGGGTGACCTTCGCCTGGTCCGCATCCAGTTGCACACCGTCCACAGGACGGGCAATCTCCATCCCCACCAGCGGGCGATCGCCCACCGTCGCCGAGGTTACCTGGGTGCCGGGGTCGTCGGTCCAGCTGGAGCGCACCACCAGCCGCACGCCGTAGTTGCGGGCGATCTCTACGGCCCGGGGGTGCAGCACACTCGCCCCCAGACTGGCCAGTTCCAGCATCTCGTCGCAGGTGATTGCGGGCATGATCTGCGCCTCGGGCACCAGCCGCGGGTCGGTGGTCAGGACGCCGGGCACATCGGTGTAGATTTCGCAGCACTCGGCCTTCAGAGCCGCCGCCAGGGCCACGGCTGATGTGTCAGAGCCCCCGCGACCCAGGGTGGTGATTTCGAAGTGGTCCGTCTCCTGGTTGGGAGCGATGCCCTGGAAGCCGGCCACCACCACGACATTGCCACTGTCCAGCTGACGCCGCAGCCGCTCGGGATCGATTTCCAGAATGCGGGCTCGGCTGTGGTGCGACTCGGTGACGATGCCCACCTGGGCCCCGGTCATAGACACCGCCGGTTGGCCGATGGCCTGCAACGCCATCGAGAGCAGGGAAATCGACACCTGCTCCCCGGTGGACAGAAGCATGTCCATCTCGCGGCGACTGGGATTATCGGTGATATCAGCGGCCAGCTTCACCAGTTCATCGGTGGTATGCCCCATGGCGGAGACGACAGCCACCACCTGGTGTCCGGCGGCTACAGTGCGCTGAATCCGGGCTGCGACCGCCTTGATCCGCTCGACGGTCCCGACCGAAGTCCCACCGTACTTCTGAACGATCACGGTCATGGCTCTCCCCTTCAGCCCCTCCCGCGTGCTGGTCCTGACAAGGGTTGGGGGAGAGGTATTGCGCTAACGGACCTCAATCAGCCTATCAGTTGGGACCAGCTCACTTCCAGTCCTGCCCCTTACGGTAGCTGCTGAATCATCTGCTGCTGGATACGACTGCGCAGGTCCGGATTCTGCCGCTGGGCCTGGCGGATGCGATTGAATTCCACCACCGTCAGTCCCTGCTGCTCAATCAGGACCCGGGCCCGCTGACAGAACGCCTCCACCCGCTGCTGCACCGCAACACCGTAGCTGTCCCAGGCCTGCAGGCGATGGCAGCGCAGTTTCGGCAGGGCTTCCGTTCCCAGGGTGCGGCGCAGATCCGCCTGGGTGTTCAGCCGCAGCTTCTCCACGGCAACCGCCGCCTGGGCAAAGCGTTCCAGCTGGGCCGGGGGAATCTCCTGCGCTCGCACTCCCAAAGCCGTGCAGATCCAGCAGATCACGAGCAGAGGCAGCCAGCGAAGACGCAGCAAGGGCATGGGAAGCCTGTGACGGTTGGCAAAGCGGTTGCTTCCTATTGAACGCTGTTCCGGCCGGAAAGTTCCTGGCCCCGGCAACAGGCACAGAGCTGCACCACCTGGGTCTGGAGATGGGCCACCGGATCGGCACCCTGCTTCAGGCCCCAGTCCAGTTGCCGCAGCAGGTCCAGGCAGCGGGCCAGCTGACGGGCCGAGAGCCGACCGATCTCCTTCTGGATGAAGAACAGTCGCTTGGGATTGCCCAGTTCCGCCGCTGCGGCAATCACCGTCTGGTCCCGTTCGCCGCTCTCCTGCAGTGCCTTCACCCACAGCCAGGTGCGGAACTGCCCGACCAGGGTGGCACTGATCCGCAACGGCGCCTCATTGCGGGCGATCAGGTCTGCCACCAGCCCCAGGGCCCGGGGCGTGTCGCCCTCCCGAATAGCCCCCGCCAACTGCAGGCTGCTCTGGGTGGAAGTAGTTACCAGGGCCGCCACGTCCGCCGCCGTAACGGTGCGATCGCCCGCAAAGAGCTTCAGCTTCTCCAGTTCGCCGTGGAGTTGCCGGGTCTGGTTGCCAACAGCGATCGCCAGGGCTTCGGTGGCCTCCCGATCCAGCCGCAGACCCAGGTCGCTGGCCGTCTGCTGCACCCGTCCCAGCAGCAGGTCCGTCTTCCAGGGCGGGATGGCCGCGAACTCGCGCAGTTCGCCGTGCTGCTGAAAAAGCTTGGTGGACTTGAGCCGCCCGTTCGGTTTGGCCGTACTGGTGAGCAGCAGCACCGTCGTCTCCGGCAGCAGCGGCAGCGTGCGCTGCAGTTCCGCCAGATCCACCTCGCTGCAGTCCTTAGCCAGGGTCGTCTCCACCAGCCAGACTAGCCGCTGCCCAGCCCCGAAGGGCGGCGTCATCGCCTGATTCAGGGCCTGACGCACGGCCTCCGGCTGCTCGGGACCGAAGCGATCGCAGTTGAAGCTCTCCCAGGCCGGGTCCAGGGTCTGGCGCAGCAGTTGCTCCGCCGCCTGACGCAGCGCGAAGTCATCCTCTCCCCAGAACCAGAGTGCGGGCAT
>CAWUMD010000167.1:0-5424 GCA_963923365.1 uncultured bacterium | reverse complement strand
AGATCCTCTCTGGTCTCGTGGGCTCGGAGATGTGTATAAGAGACAGGGAATCGATCGTGGGGAGCAACGGGACGCCTGTCAATTGCCGCTGGTGCTGCCGTGGGACTGGCGGACAGTGGCGATCGCCTCCCAGACCGCCTGGGCCACCTTGGGCTGCAGCTGTTCCCCATGGCGTTCCCGCAGCTGGCGGGCTGCCTCCAGGCTGGTGGCGTAGAGGGGGGGGAGCCGGTTCAGGGCCAGGGCGGCGATGCGGGGCCAGGGCTCCAGACTATCGAGGCTGCGGTCACTCACCCGCAGCTGCCGCCAGACTTCGCCCCGTACCCAGTCGTCCATGACGTTGACCAGGGGTTGGTCGTCGAGCACCAGCAGCTCGCCGGATTCCAGAGCTACGGACAGGCGTTCCAGGGCCAGGCGCTGGGTGGGCCGCAGCGGATCGGTCTGCCCACAGATCCGCTCCACTTCGCGCTGTAGCTCTGGTGTCATCAGCCCCAGTTCCAGGGCCTCCTCCAGCCAGTCGGCGAGACGACGCGGCATCGCCTAGCCGGGGCCGAGGGGCTGAATGCGGGCGATCGCCCGCCGCCAGAGCAGCTGCGGCTGATCCCCCTGGCTGACGCAGAGGCATTCGGGATCCTGCCAGCTGAGGGTGGCTCGTAGGGTCTCGCCGGTAATCAGCAGCAGTTCCAGGGGCTGGCGATCGCGGATCCAGTGCTGGAGCAGACGGGTGCTGGGCAGGGTGGTGTCGAGGGGGCTGCTCATGGCGATGGAACCGGAGGTTAACCGGATCCTGGACAGGACCGGGCCGCCGGTGCGGCAGCCTTGACGTTTTCTTAAGGTGTGTGGTCCGTGACCGGTGGGGCGCGCCGTAGGCAGACCACCCTAGGGTTGAATCCATCGCTGATCCGGGGGTCCCGGGCAAGCGATAAAATCGCCCTGTGAATTTCCCTGCGGTGTGATGACGCTCGCCTTCTCCAAGTACCAGGGCCTCGGCAACGACTTCATCCTGATCGACAACCGCCATCAGGTCGAGCCGCTGCTCTCGCCCGAGGAGGCCGCCCGCTGGTGCGATCGCCACTTTGGCATCGGCGCCGACGGCGTCATCTTCGCCCTGCCCGGTAGCAACGGCGCCGACTACACGATGCGCATTTACAACTCCGATGGCTCCGAGCCGGAGATGTGCGGCAACGGCATCCGCTGCATGGCCCGCTTTGTTGCCGACCTGGAGGGGGTGCGCGAGAAGACCTACCGCATCTGGACCGGTGCCGGGATGATCGTGCCGCAGCTGCGGGCCGATGGTCAGGTGGCCGTGGACATGGGCGAACCCCGCCTCACGCCTGCCGAGATTCCCACCAGCCTGCAACCGGCGGCCACCGCCAACGAGGTGGTGGATGTGCCCCTGAGCGTGGCCGGTCAGGACTGGGCCGTCACCACCGTCAGCATGGGCAACCCCCACTGCATCACCTTCGTCGACTCCGTGGCGGCGGTGCCCCTGGAGCAGATCGGACCCCAGTTCGAGACCCACCCGGTCTTCCCCGCCAAGACCAACACCGAGTTCGTGGAGGTGGTCAACCGCGGCTACCTGAAGATGCGCGTCTGGGAGCGGGGCGCGGGCATCACCCTCGCCTGCGGCACCGGTGCCTGCGCCACCCTGGTGGCCGCCGTGCTCACCGGCCGCAGCGATCGCCAGGCCATCGTCGAACTGCCTGGCGGACCGCTGGAGATCGAGTGGCGAGCCGATAACCGGCTGATCATGACCGGCCCGGCGGAGCGGGTGTTCAGTGGTACCTGGGGGGCAGCCCTGCCAACGATGGCGACCCCGGCCCCCGCGTCCGGCATCAACTGCGCTGTGGACTGCATCAACGGCTGTGTTCGCCCGGATGCCTGCGTCGGTGAGGGCTTCGTCGGCCAGGCCTCCCAGTTCATCGAGGACACTTCCCTGGACCGGATGCTGGAGATGGCCGAAGCCGCCGTGCGGCGCCGTCAGCAGGAGCGGATGCAGGCCGCCCAGACCAGTGGTCCCCAGTGGGTCTTCCCTGAGGACGGCATCCGCCCCGAGGACCTCTAAGCCCTCAGATGCCGCCGTAGCGGGCGATCGCCTCGCCCGTCTGCCAAGCCCAGAGCTGATCGCCCCAGGAGAAGTGCCACCACTCGTTCGGGTGCCGCCGGAAGCCCGCCGCCGTCATCACGGCGTTGAGCAGCTGGCGGTGACCGTGCGCCTGCTGGCCCGCCGCATCCGTCGCCGTGTCGAAGTGATCCGGGTAGGAGCGGGGACTCGGTTCATCGAAGGGCGAACCCATGTCCACGACGGCGCCCTGGTCATCCACCAGGGTCAGATCCAACGCCGCGCCGGTGCTGTGGGGCGGTGGCGTGGCCGGGTCCGAGCTGGGTAAAGCCCAGAAGGTGAGCACCTTCGCCCGCCGGTCCGCCTCGGACAGTTCCGGTTCCGCTACGGCAATCTGCCGGTCGGTGTGGTCGACCATGAATGCCTGTACCGCCACTGGACGGTAGGCATCGAGCAGGTGCAGTCGCCAGCCCGGCTTTCCGGCCTGCAGATGGGCCTGGGCCGACCACAGTCGCTCCCGCACCGATTGCCGCAGCATCCAGGGGCTGCGATCGCCGTAGGGCGCTCCCAGCACCGCGTAGGGATGGGGAGTCTCCAGACTGAAGTCCCCTGTCTCCAGACTGACCAGGGGTTCGCCGCACTCTGTCAGCGGCACGGTCATCCAGGGCTTCATGCGCTTGCCCTCCGGGCCTGCCAACGTTGCCAACGGCGCTCGACGCTGCCCCGCAGCAGTAGCCACACCAACCGTCCCAGGCGTTTGCCGAGGCGATGAATGCGGTAGTGGAACAGAATCTGCACCAGATCCTCGGCGGCCAGGGGCTGGCAGAGACGGACGATGCGATCAATCTTCGCGTCCGGGTCGACCAGATACTTCTGCCGACCGAGGCGGGCGGTCAGCTTCCAGGCGCGGTCGAAGCGCTGGCGCACCTGCCGCTCGTAACGGGCCAGGGCGCGGCGATCGCCCCCCAGATACTCCGCGATCCGGGCGGCCGCCAGTTCGCCCGTCTCCAGGCCCGGCCGAATGCCCTCGCCCCCCAGGAAGTTGACGGCACTGACGGCATCGCCGATCGCCACCAGGGAGCCCTGGTGATAGCGGTCCGTCAGGCTGTCGCAGTAGTCGAGGCGTCCGCCGTGGGCATCGAGGACCCGGTAGTCGGAGCCGATGCGCTCCCGCAGCAGCTGGTCGAGGTAGAAGCGGTAGGACTCGGTCTTCAGGTCGAGGGCATGGGGCTCCAGAAACCAGCAGACGCCCACCTTGAGGCGGTTGGGCTGCATCGGGAAGATCCAGCCATAGCCCCGGGGCATCCAGTGATGCCCCAGGAAGAAGCTGAGGCTGTTGTCCCACTGCTCGAAGACCGCCTCGGGCACCTCGACCAGCAGTTCGCTACCGATGGCCGCCTGGTAGGCCGGTCGGGGTTCCCCAGGCTGGTAGATCACCCGTCGGGCACCACCGGTGGCATCGACGATTACCTCGGCCCGCAGCGTCAGAATCTCACCATCACTCCGGCGCTTCAGGCGCACCTGATGGCCGCCCCCGGGCAGAGCGGAACGACCCAGATAGCGGTGCCCCAGCAGCACACTACCCCCCGCCCGGCGGCAGGCCTGGGCCAGAAACTCGCGCAGGGCGGCGAAGTCAAGCACCACTCCCTGGACACGATCGCTGCGCCAGTGGCCCTGCTCGGTGGTGGTCTCCACCCGCAGCTGGTGCCAGAAACGGCCGACCACCGACTCCGGCAGGTCGTAGCGGCTCAGGGTCTCCAGGGGGGTGCCGCCGCTGGAGAAATCATTGACGGACCAGTCGGGCTGCTGCTCGATCAGCAGCGTCTCCAGACCAGCTTCGGCCAGGCGGCGAGCACAGTGGGCCCCGCTGGGACCGGCACCGACCACCAGCACCTGACAGGAAAGAAGGGGTTCAGCCATAGGGCCCTATGCTACCGGAGTGGCCGATTGCCCGGTTTTCACCCCTTGCCCGAAGCCGGTGCGGGGGGCGATTCTGCTCAGGTGAGCTCATCCCATCCATCCACCATGCGTGTTCTGACCACGGCGATCGCCACCCTTCTGGCCCTGTTCGTGGGCCTGAGCCCGGCCTGGGCCGCCAGTTCCGTATCGGTGCGGGCCGTGGACGACCCGACCGCCCAGACCAGTGACTTCACCGGCCGCAATCTGGTCACCGCCGAGTTCGCCAAGGTCAAGTTGAATGGCGTCAGCTTCCGGGATGCGGATATGCGGGGCGTCGTCTTCAACGCCAGCAGCCTGCGGGACGCGGACTTCAGCGGTGCCGACCTCACCGATGGCATTGCCTACCTGAGCGATTTCGGCCAGGCCAACTTCACCAACGCCGTACTCGACTCGGCGATGCTGATGCAGAGCAACCTGCGCGGCGCCACGATCACCGGGGCCGACTTCAGCTTCGCGGTGATCGACAAGGAGCAGCTCAAGGACCTGTGCGAACGGGCCGAGGGCACCAACCCCCGCACCGGCGTCGACACCCGCGAGAGCCTCGGCTGCCGCTGATGGCCCGGGAGCCGGAGCTGTTGGGGACCTGTCCGATCTGCGATCGCCCCCTCTGGCGCGATCGCTTCGTCGATCGGCATCACTTCCTGCCCCGCAGCCACGGCGGCAGCGAGTGGCAGTGGCTGCACCAGATCTGCCACCGCAAGATTCACTCGCTGTTCAGCGAGGCGGAACTGGCGGTCTGGTACCACCACCCGGGCCGCCTGCGCGACCATCCGGAGATGCAGCGCTTCATCCGCTGGGTGCAGCGCCAGCCCCCGGACTACTACGACCGCCACGCCCCCCGGCGCCGCTGATCAAGCGGGTTGGATGAGCGCCGTGGCCTGCTCGTGTCTGAAGCGATCGACGATCTCCCGGAACTGATCGCCTTCGATCAGTTCCTGGTCGATCAGCAGATCCGCCAGCTGATCCATCAGGGGCCGGTGGGCCTTGAGCAGCTCGTAGGCATCCCGGTAGGCCTGCTTGGCCAGCTGCCGCACCTGGGCATCGATGCGACTGGCGAGCTGCTCCGAATGCTCGGCGCTGCGGCTGGTCCAGTCGCGCCCCAGGAACACCTCCCCCTGCTCGCCCTCCAGGGCCAGGGGGCCCAGCTCGGACATGCCGTAGCGGGTGACCATTTCCCGAGCCAGGCCGGTGACCTGCTCGATGTCCGAGGCCGCCCCCTGGGTCACCTCATCGGCTCCGAACACCAGTTCCTCGGCGGCCCGGCCCCCGAGGGCGAGAATCATCCGATCCCGCATCCAGGCACGGCTGTAGAGGCCGCTGTCGATCAGCTCCTGATCGGGCACCGGCTTGGCGAAACCGCCGATTCCCCCCGAGCGGGGCACGATGGTCACCTTGTCCAGCTGTTC
>CAWUMD010000166.1:0-5425 GCA_963923365.1 uncultured bacterium | reverse complement strand
AACTCCCTCGGCTCGGTGGTGGCCATGACCACCGCCGCCCGCTTCCCGGAAACCATCACTGGACTGATCTGGATCAACCTGCCAGACCTATCACTGCGGCTGAGCGATCGCCAGCTGCAGCGGCAGCACCGCTGGCAGCGGGTCAGCGATCGCCTTCTCTGGCTGGCCAGCCACCCCCTGCTGATCGAGCCAATCCTGCGCTACGCTCGCCCCCCCCGCCGGATGCAGCGCTGGCTGAAACTGGCCTACCACCCGGAGCGGGGCGATCGCGTCGATCCGGAACTGGTGGAACTGCTCAGCCAACCAGCCGGGCGGCGGGATGCCGGGCGTGCCCTGCGGGCCATGACCCGCTTCGTCAACCAGGTTCCCCCCCGCTGGCGAGCCCGCCGCCTGCTGAGCCAGCTGGATCTGCCGACCCTGCTGATCTGGGGCGAACGGGATCGGCTGGTGCCGGTCCACCTGGCCCAGGCCTGCAGCGATCTGCACCGGAATCTGACCCTCATCCGGCTGCCGGAGCTGGGGCACTGCCCCCAGGACGAGGATCCCGACTGCCTCAACCCACTGGTGGAGGACTGGGTCAGCCACCTGGAGCGCCAAACCGGAACGCCGCTACCATAGAAAAAGTGGCGATTTTTCCGGGCTGTCCATGAAACGCACCCTGTCCGTTCTCGTCGAAGACGAAGCCGGCGTCCTGACACGCATTGCCGGTCTGTTCGCCCGTCGCGGCTTCAACATCGAGAGTCTGGCCGTCGGCCCGGCGGAGCAGGTCGGCATCTCGCGCATCACTATGGTGGTCCCCGGCGATGAACGCGAAGTGGAACAGATCACCAAGCAGCTCTACAAGCTGATCAACGTGCTCAAGGTGCAGGACATCTCCGAAACCCCCTGCGTTGAGCGCGAGCTGATGCTGATCAAGGTGAACGCCAACAGCGCCAACCGCTCGGAAATCCTTGAACTGGTCCAGATCTTCCGGGCCCGGGTGGTGGACGTCGCGGAAGATGCCCTCACCATTGAAGTAGTCGGCGATCCCGGCAAGATGGTGGCAATCATCCAGGTGCTGCAGAAGTTCGGCCTGCGGGAGATTGCCCGCACCGGCAAGATTGCCCTCACCCGCGAATCCGGAGTCAACACGGAATTCCTCAAATCTCTGGAAGCCCGGGTCTGACACCTCTCACCCCCCCCACTGAACACAACAGCCGCCATCCCTGGGGATGGCGGCTGTTGTGTTTCTGTCCCCGATAACAGCAGGGAGATCAGGCCAGGCCAAGATCGTCCAGACGCCATTCCTTGCCGATCTGGATGAAGACAAAGCTGAGGGCCACCTGCTCCCCGCTGCGGGTTTCCATGGCCACCGGCAGGGTGAACCGCTTGCCATTGATCTGGGGGACACCCGGCTTCGAGGACTGGTACTGACGCAGCTTCATGCGGTTGATCACCTGCAGGAACTGCGTTTTCTTCACCCGTTTGCGGTAGTCCTCTGTGGTCATGGCGTAGGCCTCATCCACCCGGCCACTGCCCGCCGCCGAGACAAATTTGCCCAGGGTCTGGGGCAGGCCGTTGCTGCCGAGCACCAGCCGGGCTGCACTGATGGTCCAGAACAGCACCAGCGACCCCAACACCACACCCGCCACAATGCCGACGGTCCCGAACGAAAACTCCATCGTTGCGTCCTCACAATCCTTCCATCATCCCAAACAGAAAGGGGCCTTTCGGCCCCCTGATGCTTAACCCCGGATTTCCGGAATGCTGCGGTAGTTCACGACAGGGTCGTAGATGTGGCAACGGTCAACGATCTGCTTCATCAGCGGCCAGTTGAAGGTGCGCTCGACCAGATGCGGGCCCCAGTTCTGACGCAGGCTGGCGTGGGCCTTACGCAGGTTGTAGGAGGGAATCGCCGTGGAGAGGTGATGCGGCACATGGACGTTGATGTCGTGGCAGAGCACTTCCACCCAGCGGGGATAGTCGCAGTGGACGGTGCCCGCCAGCTGCGCATGGGCTTCCTGCCACTCCCCTTCGTACTTGAAGGGAATTTCCGGCAGGGTGTGGTGGACGATCGTGAAGGTGCTCATCCAGAAGTGGTAGACCAGCCAGGGCATCAGCCAGAACTTGACCAGCCCGAACCAGCCGGTGGTCAGCACCAGCAGCGGTAGACCGATGATCGCAGCGAGAATGACCACCGCCGCCGAGAAGCGCATCTGCTGCTGCTGCTTGGGCGAAAGGCGGGCTTCCCGGGTGAAGTGGTACTTAGCCCAGTGGGCGATCGAGGCCAGGAACCAGAGACGACCGCGCAGAGCATGGTACAGCGCCTGATAGCCCTTGCCGGAGCGCAGGAACTTCTCGCGGGTGGCCGGATGCCAGGCGTTATCCACCTCCATCTTGTTGGTGTGCTTGTGGTGATGGTCGTGCTGCAGACGCCAGCCATGGAAGGGATACAGCAGCGGCAGGAAGGCCAGATGACCAACCAGATCGTTGACCCACAGCTTGTTGGAGAAGGAGCGGTGACCGCAGTCGTGGCCGAGCACAAAGAAGCCGGTCAGGGCCGTACCGGTCCAGATCCAGGCCAGGGGCAGCAGGTACAAGGGAGCCTGGGCGATCGCCCAGTAGCCGACGGCCACCGCCGCCACGTTGTAGGCCACCTGGAACCAGGCTTTGCGCCAGTCCTTGCGGAATACCTCCCGGGGCAGGGTGTCGAGGATGTCGCGGATTCTCAGATCCGGCGCCAGCCCCGCAGCATTCGTTCTCGGTTCAGCAACAGCAATCATCTCGATGGATCCCGATTGACAGACAAAGGGGAGCAGCACCCAATGCTGGCGCCGCTCCCCGGTGAGGAGACAGAGATTAACGGGCCGATTCCGGCAGCTTGATCTGGCTGGCCAGACCCAGCTGCTTGAGCAGGCAGATCAGGCCCCAGGTCATATCCACTTCCCACCAGCTCAGGCCATGACGGGCCGAGTACTGGAAGGCGTGGTGGTTGTTGTGCCAGCCTTCGCCGAAGGCCAGGATGGCCACCCACCAGCAGTTGGTGGAGTTATCCCCGGACTCGTGGCTGCGATAGCCGAACTTGTGAGTGGCGCTGTTCACCAGCCAGGTGATGTGATAGACCCAGGTGAGCCGGAAGAAGATGCCCCAGGCGACGAAGGAAGCACCATTGCCGACCCAGGCCTGACCCCAGGCGTAGAGCACTACTCCAAGGGCAATCTGAATCGGTAGGAAATAACGCTCGCAGAAGCGGTAGAACGGGTCGCTGGTAATATCGCGGGTGAAGCGGGGAATCTCCGCCTTAGCCGGCACCTTGTGCAGCATCCACAGCAGGTGGCTCCAGAGGAAGCCCTTGTTGGAGTCGTGGTGATCGACATCCTGATCGGAGTGGAGGTGGTGGTGCCGGTGCAGACCGATCCAGGTGATCGGGCCATGCTGACAGGCCAGGGTGCCGCAGAAGACCAGGACGTACTCCAGCCAGCGGGGCACCTTGAAGCTGCGGTGGGCCACCAGGCGGTGGAAGCCGAGGGTGATGCCGAGGCAGCCGGTAATCAAGTAGAGTGCGAAGGCGACACCGATAGCCGGGCCGTTGATGTTCTGCGGCAGCAGTGCCCAGATAGCGCCCAGGTGAATCGCTGCCATGAAGATGACAGTCGTCCAGGACAACGGCGGACGCGACGGGGCCGGTTGAGGCCATGCCGACGCGGGCCGGGTTTGGGTCGAAGAGGTCATGAGCCAGTCCTAAGTCCAGCGGATCCCGTACCCATCCGCCGGTTGCTGGGACGTAACAGTTCGCTGGAGTCTTCCGAGAGAAAGCAATGCAGGGATCCGCAATTGTCCGAGAGGCAGAGCAGGCACTAAGGGAGATTTTCGCCGGGATCGATGAGCAGGTAAAGCAGAATCTGAACCGGGTCTTGCATGCTTTTCGGGAGCACCGGGTCGGGGTACACCACTTCGCCAGCGTCAGCGGCTACGGTCACGACGACCTCGGTCGTCAGGTCCTGGATCAGGTCTACGCCCAGGTGATGGGAGCAGAAGCGGCCGCGGTCCGGGTTCAATTCGTCTCTGGGACTCATGCTATCGCATGCGCCCTCTACGGTGTGCTGCGCCCCGGCGACGAGATGCTGGCCGTGGTGGGCGCCCCCTACGACACCCTCGAGGAGGTGATTGGCCTACGGGACGAGGGCCAGGGCTCCCTGAAGGAATTCGGGATCAGCTACCGTCAGCTGGAGCTGACGGACGCCGGAGAGGTGGACTGGGAAGGGCTGGCGACGGCGATTCGACCGGAAACGAAACTGGTCCTGATCCAGCGCTCCTGCGGTTACAGCTGGCGGCGCAGCCTGGCGATCGCCGATATCGAGCGCATCGTCACCCTGGTGAAGCAGCAGAACCCCGACTGCGTCTGCTTCGTCGACAACTGCTACGGCGAATTCATCGAGGATCGCGAACCCACCGCCGTGGGTGCCGACCTGATGGCCGGGTCGCTGATCAAGAACCCCGGCGGCACGATCGCGGCGGCGGGTGGTTACATCGCCGGGCGGGCGGATCTGGTGGAAGCAGCCTGCTGCCGCCTCACCTCCCCCGGCATCGGCAGCCATGGCGGTGCCACCTTCGAGCAGCACCGGCTGATGTACCAGGGGCTGTTCCTGGCGCCGCAGATGGTCGGCGAGGCCAAGAAGGGCAACCACCTGGCCGGGTGGGTTTTCGATCGCCTCGGCTATCCGGTCAAGCCCTTGCCTTTCGAGCCCCGCCGGGATGTGATCCAGGCCATCCGCCTGGGTGATCCGGAGAAACTGATCGCCTTCTGCCGGGCCATCCAGCGCTATTCGCCGGTGGGGTCCTACCTCGATCCGGTGCCTGCACCCATGCCCGGCTACGAAAGCGCTCTGGTGATGGCAGGGGGTACCTTCATCGACGGCAGCACCTCCGAGTTCTCCGCCGATGGCCCGCTGCGGGAGCCCTACGTCGTCTTCTGCCAGGGCGGCACCCACTGGACCCACATCGCCCTGGCCCTGGAAGCGGCAGTCGATGCCATCGGCCCCGCCTGAACCCTCCCGAAACACGAAAGACCGCCCTACCGACGATGGCAGGGCGGTCTTCTGCTGATTGCTGGTGGCCCCGTCGGCTCAGGGACGGATCTTGAACAGAGGCTGGTTGAATTCCACCGGTTCGCCGTTCTGGACCAGGATGTCGACGATTTCCCCGGAGACCTCCGCCTCCAGTTCATTCATCAGTTTCATCGCCTCGAGGATACAGACGGTCTGACCGGGCGAGACGCGATCGCCAACGCTGACGAAGGGCGGTTCATCCGGCGCCGGGGCGCGGTAGAAGGTGCCGACCATAGGCGAGCAAATTTCCACCAGCTTGTCGCTGCCGGGGGCTGCGGCAGGCGGGGCGGCGGGCGTCGCCGGAGCCGCCGGGGCTGCCGCCACCGGCTGGGGTGGCA
>CAWUMD010000165.1:0-5508 GCA_963923365.1 uncultured bacterium | reverse complement strand
ATCCTCTCTGGTCTCGTGGGCTCGGAGATGTGTATAAGAGACAGGCCTGGAACAGCAGGCCGTCACCCGGGCGGATGGCAGTGTCGGAGCGCAGACGCACCCGATCGCGATCCACCCCCAGGACCTCCCCCAGCCAGACCCCCCGTTTCTTGCCGTAGCGGGCATGCACCAGGGCCTGATTATCGATGCCCCGGAACCAGCCGCTGTGCAGGCCGCGACTGAAGGCCATCTCCAGGTCGTAGCGGTCCTCGGTGGTGGCAGCAGGGGTGCCCATCGCCTCGTCGCGACAGCGGTCCAGGGCCTGACGATAGACACGGGTAACGGCGGCCACATACTCCGGGGCCTTCAGACGGCCCTCAATCTTCAGGCAGCTCACCCCGGCGGCAATCAGGTCCGGCAGCACCTCCAGCCCCGCCAGATCCTGGGGGCTCAGCAGGTAGCGGCGATCGCCCAGCTCCAGAGTCTCCCCATCCACCACCAGGTCGTAGGTCATCCGGCAGGCCTGGGCGCATTCGCCCCGGTTGGCCGAGCGGCCTCCCAGGGAGGAACTGGTCAGGCAGGCACCGCTGTAGGCCACACAGAGCGCCCCATGCACGAACACCTCCAGGGGCAGGCTGACGCCCTGCGTCCGGGTCTGCTGCTGGATTTTGGCAATCTCGGCAATCGAGTTCTCCCGCGCCAGCACCGCTAGCTCACAACCCAGCTCCCGGGCAAAGGCCACCCCCGCCGCACTGCTGATTGTCATCTGGGTCGAGGCGTGGATGGGGAAATCCGGGGAGAGCGCCCGAATCAGGCGACAGAGGCCGACATCCTGCACGATCGCCGCATCCACCCCAGCGGCGATGATGCTGCGGAGGTACTGCTCAGCCTCTGCCAGTTCCGTGGGAAAGACCAGCGTGTTGACGGTGACGTAGCCCCGCACCCCCCGCCGGTGCAGCCAGCTCATCAGCTCCGGCAGATCCGCCTCGGTGAAGTTTTCGGCCCGCATGCGGGCATTGAATCGATCCAGACCGAAATAGATGGCATCGGCGCCGTTCTCCACCGCCGCCCGGGCGCACTCCCAGTTCCCGGCCGGGGCCAGCAGATCCGGCAGCTGCAGGTCGGCAGCAGGCTGGGTTTCGGAGGGCAGGGTCTGGGTCATCGGGGATCGGCAGCGCAGATTCCGATCATAGAAAACGCGGGGGGAGCCGCGCTTGCGACTCCCCCCGCATTCGTCAGGTCGTGGACCCGATTAGCCGACAGCGGCGAAGTAGTCCTTGGACTTGACCGGGTCGGGGTTCATGGTCTTCTCGCCGGGCTGCCAGTTAGCAGGGCAGACTTCGTCGGGGTTGGCCTGAACGTACTGGATGGCCTGCAGCACGCGCAGGGTCTCATCAACACTACGGCCGAAGGCGAGGTTGTTGATGGTGGCGTGCTGGACGACGCCTTCCTTATCGATGATGAACAGGCCGCGCAGAGCCACACCGGCATCGGGATCGAGGACGTTGTAGTCGCTGCTGATCGTCTTCTTCAGGTCAGCAACCAGGGGGTAGGCCAGGTCACCCAGACCACCATCCTTGCGCTCGGTCTGAATCCAGGCGAGGTGGGAGAACTGGCTGTCGACGGAGACGCCCAGGACTTCGGTGTTCAGGCCCTTGAACTCCGCGTAGCGATCGCTGAAGGCGGTGATTTCGGTGGGGCAGACGAAGGTGAAGTCCAGGGGATAGAAGAAGAGGACGACGTACTTGCCGCGGTAGTCGGAGAGCTTGATCTCCTTGAATTCCTGGTCGACAACGGCGGTTGCGGTGAAGTCGGGGGCAACCTGGCCGACGCGCAGAGCACCTGCAGTCATGGGTCGAAGCTCCTGAAAAGTTCTTGAACCGCCGGGGCGGCGTTCAGTAACAATCTGTTACCGAAACGTTTATACCATACTCATAACGGCTCCGCTTTAGCGGATAACCGAACCTCAATCTCCCGGCAGAGGGTTCAGAGAGTCGGGATATCCCGCGACGGCCGCCGCACTGGAGCCGCTGCCGGTTCGAGGAAGTGGTCGATGGCGGCGAACAGCTCATCAAGGGTCGCTTCGGTTGTGTGGGGATTGACCAGCACCGCTTTGAGCCAGCGCTGCCCCTGGAATTGGGGGAGCGAGAGGAAAAAGCCCTGGCGCTGCAGCGATCGCTGCAAATCGAGCATGGTGGCACTATCCGCCCGCCGGGGCCGGATACAGAAGATGTTCAGGGTTGGCTCCACAACCGCCTCCAGCTCCGGCCGTTGCTCGAGGCGACGGCGGAAGCAAGCCGCCAGAGCCAGACTGCGGTCCACCAGTTCACCGCAGCCCTGGCGGCCAAAATGACAGAGAGTAAGCCAGAGCTTGAGGATGTCGGCATGGCGGGTGCCCTGAACCGAAACCTCGCCGAGGTTGATCAGGTCATCATCCTCGGTCATGTAGGGCGCAGCCGTACGGAAGCAGTCGGTCATCCCCGCCCAGTCGCGCACCAGCAGAGCCGCACAGGTCTTGGTGACACACAGCCACTTCTGGGGGTTGAAGGTGACCGAGTCGGCCTGCTCAATGCCCTGGAGTCGATCACGGTGCCGGTCCGAGAAGGCCAGCGCCCCCCCGAAGCTGGCATCGACGTGGAACCACAGCCCAGCTTCACGGGCCAGCACGGCCAGCTCCGGTAACGGATCGATGCTGCCCGTGACCGTGGTGCCAGCAGTGGCCACCAGGCAGAAGGGCTGTTGCCCGAGCAAGCGGGCATCCGCCAGCACCTGCCGGGCGGCTTCCAGCCGCATCCGTCCCTGGGCGTCGGTGGCCACCGGCAGCACCGCTTCACTACCGAGGCCCAGGAGCATTGCCGCCTTCTGCAGCGACGTATGGGCCGCTTCCGAGGCCAGCAGCACCGGCCGCAGGCCCAGAACCCCGAGGCCATGGGCCTGCACCGGGAAATGGTGGTTGCGGGCCACGGCCAGGGCCTGGAGATTCGCCAGGCTACCGCCACTGAGCAGCAGTCCTCCGGACTGCGGCCCCAGCCCGAACTGCTGTCGGGCCAGCTGGCGCAGCACCGCCTGCTCCAGCCTGCTCAGGGTCGGAGACATCTCGACACTGAGCAGGTTGTTGTTCATCTGGGCAGCGATCGCATCCCCGAGGATCGAGGCAGTGCTCGCAATCGGATCCATGTGGCCCAGATAGCCGGGATGGGCCGGGTTCATTCCCCCCTGCACCAAAGGCAGCAGTTTCTCGAGCAGGTCCGACCAGGGCATCCCCCACTCGGGAATCGACCCATCCACCGCTGGCGCCTGCAAGGGCAGGGGCAGGCGATCGCCCGCTGACAGTCCCTGGTCAAGCAGCAGCGCCAGCCCCTGCCGGGCTAGTTGCTCAATCTCGGGACGGTTACTGCCATCCGGATTGAGAAACGCAGCGGTGGGCAGAGCAAATCGTTCCAAGTCGTTTCAGTCCTTGCTGGGGTGCACCAGGACCGGTCCGGTGCAGGCACTGGGGACCATTTTCGCTGATTGTCTGACCGGAATCGCAGCAACACCGACAATCGGACTATGCAGACAATCCCTTTCGAGACCCATCGCCAGTGGATGGAGGTAGCCCTGCAGGAAGCCGAGGCCGCCGCTGCCGCCGGAGAAATTCCCGTGGGGGCGGTGATTGTGGATGGCCAAGGGCAGGCGATCGCCACTGGCCAGAACCGTCGGGAGCGGGATCTCGATCCCGCCGGTCATGCTGAACTCGTCGCGATGCGGGCCGCCGCTCAGATCCTGGGGCAATGGCGACTGAGCGACTGCACCCTGTACGTCACCCTTGAGCCCTGCCCGATGTGCGCGGGGGCGATTCTCCAGGCCCGGGTCGGGCAGTTGGTCTACGGAGCCGACGACCCCAAGGCCGGGGCCGTACGGACAAGGCTCAATCTACCGGAATCCGCCCTGTCGTTCCACCGACTGCCGGTGCTGGGGGGCATCCTGGGCGATCGCTGTCGCCACCAGCTACAGAACTGGTTTGCGGCAAAACGGCGCAGCGGCCATCCCTAGGGATGGCCGCTGCGGAACGGACCGATGGGTCGTGGATTAGCGGTTCAGCACCCGCTTCATCGAAGCCAGCAGGCGATCGACGTTCTCCCGGCGGCTGTTGTAGCCCATCAGGCCAATCCGCCAGACTTTACCCGCCAGCTCACCCAGACCGTTACCGAGTTCGATGCTATCTTCAGCCATAATCTGGGCCGAGATGGCCTTCCCATCAACGCCCTCGGGAATCCGCACCGTGGTCAGGGTCGGCAGTCGGTAGTCCTTCGGCACATGGCATTCCAGGCCCAGTTCCGCCAGACCCTCCCAGAGGTACTCCGCCGTATCGGCATGACGCTGCCAGACATTCTGCAGACCTTCATCAGCAATCAGGCGTAAGGCCTCACGGATGCCGAAGTTCATGTTCACCGGCGCAGTGTGGTGGTAGACGCGATCGCTGCCCCAATACTGGTTGAGCAGGGACATATCGAGGTACCAGTTGGCTACCTTCGACTGGCGGTTCATCATCTTCGCCTCGGCCCGGGCGCTCATGGTGAAGGGCGAGACCCCGGGAGGGCAGCTCAGCCCCTTCTGAGCACAGCTGTAGGCCAGATCGATGCCCCAGTCATCCAGGAAGATCGGCACAGCCCCCAGACTGGTGACCGTGTCGGCCAGCAGCAGTGTCCCGTACTGGGCGCAGAGTTCTGCCACCCCTTCAAAGGGCTGGCGGACGCCGGTGGATGTCTCCGCATGCACCAGGCAGAGGATGGTAGGACGATGCTCATCCAGAGCCGCCTTCAGCTCATCCAGGCTGAACACCTCACCCCAGGGCTTGCTGAGGGTGCGCACATCCGCCCCGTAGCGACCGGCCATGTCCACCAGCCGGTGGCCGAAGTAACCCTTGACCCCAACGAGGACCACGTCGCCGCGCTCGATGGTGTTGGCCAGAGTGGCTTCCATCGCCGCACTGCCGGTACCACTGACGGGAATCGTCAGCTTGTTGTCAGTCTGCCAGGTGTAGCGCAGCAGTTCCTGCACCTCGTTCATCAATTCCAGGAACTTGGGGTCGAGGTGCCCGATGGGGGGCGTGCTGAGGGCCTTGAGTACAGCCGGATGGGCGTTGGAAGGACCAGGGCCGAGCAGCAGCCGTTCCGGCAGATTCAGGGGCTGCAGAGCCAGACGGTGTTTTTCGCTGACGGAAGGGAGAGTAACAGTCATCGGTCCTGACCTGGGCAGAGGAATGCGACCTGAAAGGTCTTACGTAATTTAAACGGTCTGACCGAACCAGGGGTGGCTAAGTTTTGTTACTGCCGGGGCTCACGCATGGAGAAATAGAACACAGCAATCGCGATCGCCAACGTACCGGTGATCGAGGTAATCACGTAGGACCAGTCCGCCCAGGGAAAGTCAGTCATGGAATTAGCTGTAACAGCAAACAGCGCACGTCTTACGAAGTGCGCTGTTTGGGTAATAGGGACCTGGCGTCGAGCGATTTTAGCGGGAGGTGGCCCTCCAACTATCGTA
>CAWUMD010000164.1:0-5571 GCA_963923365.1 uncultured bacterium | reverse complement strand
GCGGCATCGACACAACCCACCCCGAAGTCTATCTGCGGCCCCACGACATCGAGGTCAGTCTCGAGAACCCCGGCAACATGGTCGGTGCCCAGGTGCAGCGGATTATCCACCTGGGTTGGGAAGTGCAGGCGGAACTGAATCTGGAGGATGGCCAGGTGGTGACCGCCCACCTCACCCGGGAGCTGTTCCGCAATCTGAACCTGGAGCCGGGGCAACAGGTCTACGTGCGTCCCAAGGAGGCCAAGTCCTTCCCCCTGCACTACAGCATCTGAGGACCGTCTCCGTCGGCTCAGCGACGACTCGGGGCCAGGGGGCAGCAGTAGTCGCTGTCCCCGACACATTTACCCTTGCAGCGGATGCCGTTGGTGCTGGTGCGACCACAGTGCTGGCAGGGTTTTTCGTCGGTGGGGGTACTCATGGGGTGGCGATCGCATCCTTCCTCCGGGTTGTAGCACGCCCGGGGAGGCCACGGCGGTTCACCCAGCAGGGTGAGTAATTGCTCCGCGACCTGGGGTAAGAGTCAGATGCGGATATCGGATGGTGTGCCGGTAACCCTGCCACTCAACCGGTTTCACGGCCTGCAGCGACCTGAACCGCGGCAGGCGGGATCAGATCACGGCATAGCTGGCGGAAGTGACGGACCGGTGGCAGGTGCAGTTGCTCCTCAGTGACCACCAGGCGGATCTGCCGGGAGAGTCGCGGTGCAGCGGTTGGTCGGATCGCCAGCCTGGGGTCGTGGCGGGCATCCACCAGGGCCGCCTCGGGCAGCAGGGCCAGCCAGGATCCCTGGCGCACGACACCCCGGAAGCTGTCGAGGGAATTCAGTTCAAGACTGCTGTTCAGCGTCAGGCCCAGATCCCGGAAGCGAGCCTCAACCAGCCGCTGCATGCCGTAGCCGTCCTTGAATACGACCTGGGGCAGGCCATCCAGCTTCTGCCAGGGAATCTCCTCCAGCTCCGCCAGGGGGTGATCGGCGGCCACCAGCACCTGTACCTCTTCTTCGATCAGCGCGTCCACCACCAGGCCGCTACTGACGGTCGTGCCACTGTCCATCTGGATGATCGCCAGATCCACCAGCCCATCGCGAAGCACCTTGAGCGCGCGATCGCTGCCGAGGGTGCTGACCCGTAGGCGGATATCGGGCCAATGCTGCTGGAAGCGACTGAGGACCCGGGGCAGGTAGCAGCCGCCGATGCTGTCGGCGATCGCCACGCACAGTTCCGCCTGACGGCCTCCCAGTAGCTGGGTGATGTCGTTCTGGGCACCCTGCCACTCCAGGCTGATGCGGCGCAGCCGGGGCAGCAGGCGCTCTCCGGCGCTGGTGAGCACCATCCGCCCCTTGCGACGGAACAGGGGAATGCCCAGTTCATCCTCCAGCCCCCGCACCTGACGGCTGACGGTGGACTGATTGCAGCGTAGCTTCCGGGCAGCTTCCTGAAAGCTGCCGGTTTCGGCCACGGTGAGGAACGCCTGCAGTTGCTCAAGACGCATGGCTCAACACTCCAGGGCGCGACGCGCCTGCTCCAGGGCCAGCCGTTCGCTTGAACCCGGCGGCGTCTGCGGCAGCAGCTCTGCCAGTACCGGGCAGACCTGCTCGGCCTGGCCCAGACGTCCGAGGGCATAGATCAGGTCCGGTCGTTGCTGCTGCCGTGGCCACCACCCAAGCAGCAGGCGGGTGGCCTCTGCGGCCAGAGCGTTGCCCCCGAGGGCCTGGATCACCGACCGCCATTCCGCTTCGCTCCAGTCCTGGGGGGGCAGCCCAGCCAGATGCTCGAGGGCGATCGCCTCCCCGGCACTGCCCAGGGCCACCAGGGCCGCAGGTCGCACCGGGCCCGCTTGGGTCGCCGCGTGGGCGATCGCCCTCCAGTCCCCCTGATGCGCCAGACCCCAGACGGCTTCCCGCGCCACCTCCGGATCGGGGTCTGCCAGGGCGGCCACCAGCAGCCCATGCCGTTGGTCGGGGTCGAGGGCAGGGGCCAGACGGACCGCTTCCACCACCGCTCGCCGGACGGCGGCGTCGGGATCGCCGACCAGATCCAGCAACGACTGCAGAAGGTGGGCATCCCGGGCCTGACCCAGGGCTCGAGCCGCTTCTGCCCGCCAGCGGGGATCGGGATCGCGGGCCCCGGCCATCAACAGCGGCATGAATGCTGGCTGCTCCGTTCCGGCCAGGGCCTCCAGAGCCTGGGCGCGTTCCAGCGGATGGGCGATCGCCGCTTCCAGGCGGCGCTGACCCGGCTCACCCTGGTAACACCAGGCCCGCAGAATCTCCACCTGCACCAAGGCCTCGCGGGCCAGGGTCTCCAGCTGCTCCAGGGTGGCGATCGCCTCTCCCCCCGGGTGGGCTCCACAGACCTGGGCCAGAAACCACTGCAACTGCCAGTCCTGCGGATCCTGGCGGCAATCCTCCAACCAAGTCGACAGGGGAACGGCGGCAGCCTGCTGCAGCAACTGACGGCTATGGCGCCACCGAGCCTCGAATCCCTGGGGCCAGTCCCCGGCACTGCCGCCACTTGCGGAAGATGCAGGTGTGGTCGGAGGAAGTGACATGAATGACAGAGGATGACTGCTTCCAGTGGGCCTGCAAGCTGTCCAATATTTTGTATCAAAAGCTACGGAATGACTCCTTTTCTGGCAGGAAAGCATTATGGGAATGTCTGCAGAACAGATATCCCGTATCAGAAGCTACAAATCAGCATTTGTGCATCCAAATCACGCGAAAGATGGTTGGTAATTCATTTTTTGTATCTTTTCTTACAAATCGAGGGTTGAGAGCTGATTAAGGTTCATGGCATCCCAGCTGCGCCAATCTCAGGCAGTCATGGTTCAAGCCACAGACCTCACCCCAAAACTGAATAAGTTCGAGAAACTCAAGGCCGAGAAGGATGGGCTGGCGGTGAAAGCCGAGCTCGATTCCTTTGCACAGATTGGCTGGGAGAGCATGGATGCCACCGATCGGGAGCATCGCCTGAAATGGCTCGGCATCTTCTGGCGACCGGTCACCCCGGGTCGGTTCATGATGCGGCTGCGCATTCCCCACGGCATCTCCAGCAGTGCACAGTTCCATTGTCTGGCAGATATTCTGGCGCGTTACGGTGAGCAGGGTAGTGCCGATATCACCACCCGCCAGAACCTTCAGCTGCGGGGAATTCTCCTTGAGGACACTCCGGATATCCTCCGTCGCCTGAAGGCCGTTGGCCTGACCAGTGTGCAATCCGGCATGGACAACATCCGCAACATCACCGGTTCACCGGTTGCGGGACTTGATGCCGAAGAACTGATCGATACCCGGGGTCTGATTCAGGCCATCCAGGATGATCTCACCCGTGAGGGGGAGGGCAACCCCGAGTTCACCAATCTGCCGCGCAAATTCAATATCGCCGTCGAGGGTGGCCGGGATAACTCGGTCCACGCTGAAATCAACGATCTCGCCTTTGTACCCGCCTATCGAGACCGTGAGCTGGGCTTCAACGTCGTGGTCGGAGGCTTCTTCTCCGCCAGTCGGGTTGCCCCGGCCATACCGCTGGATGCCTGGGTGCCTGCCGATGCCTCGGTCGTCGCGCTCTGTCGGGCAATCATGGAAGTCTTCCGGGACAATGGCCCCCGCGCCAACCGCCAGAAATCCCGTCTGATGTGGCTGATTGATGCGTGGGGAATCGAGAAATTCCGCACGGCGGTTATCAGTCAGTACGGCCAGTCTCTGGCCCCGGCTGCCCCGCACGAAGCGATGGACTGGGAGAAGCGGGACTTCCTCGGGGTGCACCCCCAGAAGCAGGAGGGTCTCCATTACCTCGGGCTGCATATCCCCGTGGGCCGACTGCTGGCGGATGACTTCCATCAGCTGGCCCGCCTCGCGGATATCTACGGGAACGGTGAACTGCGCCTGACCCTTGAGCAGAACGTGATCATTCCCCATGTGCCGACGGACCGGCTCGATGCCCTGCTCCGGGAACCGCTGCTGCAGCGCTTCTCTCCCCATCCCTCCAATCTCGAGCGGCATGTTGTCTCCTGCACCGGTGCCCAGTTCTGTAACTTTGCCCTGGTGGAAACCAAGCAGCGGGCCCTGAGGGTGGCCGCGGCGCTGGAGCAGGAACTGACCCTGCCCAAGCCGGTGCGCATTCACTGGACCGGCTGCCCCAACTCCTGTGGTCAGCCCCAGGTGGCGGATATCGGTCTGATGGGGGCCAAGGCCCGTAAGGACGGCCGCATGGTCGAAGGGGTCGACGTTTTTCTCGGTGGCCGAGTCGGCCACGATGCCCACCTGGGCGAAAAGGTGATGCAGGCAATTCCCATCGATGACCTGCACGAAGTGCTGCGCAAGCTCCTGGTTGAACGGTTCGAGGCAACCCCTAAGTAGTGGGGCCCCTGCCTGCCCGATTCGCTGTTCCGCTCAACCCATTCCTTCCGAATTCATTCACCTGGCTATGACGAACACTTCCCGCCGCAAGTTTCTGACCAACGCCACCACTGCAGCGGTCACCACACTGGTTCTCAATGTCGGTCTCGGCAGCTCCCTCTTCACTCCCAATGCTGCCCAGGCGGCCAAGCCCCAGGCTCCCGGTAAGCCCGAGACCACCTCGGTCACCCTCGGCTTCATTGCTCTGACCGACTCCGCGCCGCTGATCATTGCCAAGGAAAAGGGGTTCTTCGATAAGGCGGGGATGACTGAGGTCACCCTCCAGAAACAGACCTCCTGGGCGGTCACCCGGGACAATCTGGAACTGGGTGGCGACAAGGGGGGCATCGATGGGGCCCACATCCTCACGCCGATGCCCTACCTGCTGACCACCGGCAAGATCACCAAGAACAAGCAGCCTCTGCCGATGAACATCCTGGCGCGGCTGAACATCAACGGTCAGGCCGTTTCCGTCTCTAAGGACTTCCTGCCCGCAAAGCTGCAGGTGAAGGCCACCAACCTCAAGGAAGTTGTCGCCAAGAAGAACGCTACCGGCGACAAGTTCAAGGCAGCAGTCACCTTCCCCGGTGGCAACCACGACCTCTGGACCCGCTATTGGATGGCGGCCAATGGGGTTGATCCCAACAAGGCCGCCGACCTGGTGGTGATTCCGCCGCCGCAGATGGTTGCCAACATGCAATCCGGCACCATGGATATCTTCTGTGTGGGTGAACCCTGGGGCGAGCGCCTGGTTAACAAGAAGCTGGGGTACACCGCTTTCACCACCGGTGAGCTGTGGAAGGATCACCCCGAAAAGGCCTTCGCAATGCGGGCTGACTGGGTGAAGAAGAACCCCAACGCTGCCCTGCGCCTGACCATGGCTATTCAGCAGGCCCAGAAGTGGGCAGATAACCCTGCCAACACCAAGGAACTGGCGGAAATCCTGGCCCGGGATAAGTACGTCAAGGCCAGCGTCGAGGACCTGCTGCCCCGACTCCAGGGCTTTGTGGACTATGGCGATGGCCGCAAGGTCACCAACAGCCCCGTGAAGATGTTCTTCTGGAAGAACAACGCCTCCTTCCCCTACAAGAGCCATGACGCCTGGTTCGTGACCGAGGATATCCGGTGGGGTTACCTGCCCGCCAGCACCAACATCAATGGTCTGGTGGCCCAGG
>CAWUMD010000163.1:0-5597 GCA_963923365.1 uncultured bacterium | reverse complement strand
GTCTGGGGCGGTGTGGGCAGGGCTCGCAGCTGACGTTCCGGCCGCTGGACCCGACGGGCACGCCGGGGACGGGGAGATTCGGATTGCGGTTGCGGAAGAGCGGCGATCATCAGGATTTCCCGTTGGCCCCGGTGGCTTGAACCCGGAACTCAGCACTTGTACTTAGCCCGTTGGGCTGCTATAGGAAATCATGGACTCGTCGTTTTGACAAGGTTCCTTAACCGGAATTCACCCTATAAGCCCCTACAGCCGACCGAGAATCACCAGGCTGGCCAGGGTGCCGCTGTTCCACAGGGCATGGAGCAGCATCGAACTGGCCAGGTTGCGGCTGCGCGTATAGACCGTGCCGAGGACGCAGCCGAGTACGAACAGCGGCAGCAGTTCCGCCAGGCTGAGGTGGGCGATCGCAAAGAAGGCGGCACTGAGGCCGATGGCTGCGGGTCTGGAGACGTAGCGGGTCAGGGACGGTAGCAGGAAGCCGCGGAACAGCAGCTCTTCGAACAGCGGCGCAGCGATCGCGGCAGTCAGCCAGAACAGCAGCAGGGCCAGGTTGCTGTTCTGGGCTAGGGCCAGTTCCAGAATCGGATTGCTGCCACCCTCTCCCTGCCAGATCTGCTGGCTGATCAGGGAACTGCCGATCACCAGCGGCACCGCAGCCAGGTAGCCCCCCAGACCCTGAACCAGGGCGCTGCGGTCCGGGCGGATCTGGAACCAGCCACTGGGCCAGGGGCGGTAGGGACGGAGGCTGAGGGCGCTGAAGCCGAGGGTGACAGCGGCCATGACGCCGTAGAGGACCAAAATCAGCGCCGACTGGCCGACCACGCCCAGGTCGGCGCGGTTGACCCCCAGCAGGGAAATGCCGAGGGGGAACAGGGTCTGGTTGACCAGCACCTGGCCAATCAGAACAAAACCCACCAGCATCACCTGGGCGATGCTGTCCCCATCCCAGGGGACACTCCAGTCCGGGGGCGACGGTTGTTCACGCTCGCGCCAGCGCTGCCAGCCCCAGCGCCCCAGCACCCCCAGCCCGACGATGGACCCGACCACCGGAGTCGCGGACAGCAGCCCCAAGCCCACCAGGGCAGATTCCGCCTGCCGCTGTCCCTGTTCGCCCAGTCGCTGGCGATCGCCCTCCAGGCCCTGCAGGCTGAACAGCCGATCGAGCGCCTGATCCCGGTACCAGCCCCGCAGGCCCCGGCTGATCTCGCTCTGGGCCTGGGGCTGGAGCTGGGCCGGGGTGGACCAGAGGCCGCTGAGGATGCTGGCCAGCCGTCCGGTGGCGGTATCGGTCCCGGTGTCGCTCTGCACCGTTGTCCAGAGTTCGAGCGCGCGGTCCACCTGCCCGTCCGAGGCCTCCAGCAGGCCGAGACTGAGGCGCAGCTGATCCAGCAGATCCGTCTGGGACTGGCGATCGCCCCCACTGAGGGGACGGTTCTGATCCGCCAGTGTCTGCTCCACCTGGGTGATCAGCCGGTTCAGATCCTTGCGGGTCGATGCTTTGGCATCCAGGGCCTGGAGCAACGGCTGCTGCCACTCGGGCGCCTGCCACGCCGAGGCCTCGAGGACGAGGTTGCTCTGGTAGAGCTCCAGCCGCCCCACCACCTGGGGACGATGCAGGCTTCCGATCAGGCCGGTGGCCAGGTAGAAGCAGGCAAAGAGCGAAAGCAGCCAGATCAGCAGGCGGCGGGTCGGCATGGTCACACCGGGGCAGACCCCGGCATTATCCCACCGCCGTGGGACGGCGCCGGAGCGAGCAGTGGCGGGGTAGGATCGTCCAGGCTGGCACGCTGCCGATGCCGACATTTTTCTTCTGCTGTCATTCGAACGCCTGGAGGCGCCGACCCTGGCTACGCGTGTGGTTCTCGTCCGTCACGGACAAAGCAGTTTCAATGCGGCCGGTCTGATTCAGGGGCGCAGCGACGATTCCGTCCTTACTGAGAAGGGGCGCGAAGGAGCTCGGCTGACAGGCGAAGCCCTGCGCGATCTGAACTTCGACGCCGCCTACTGCAGTCCGCTGCAGCGGGCCAAGCACACCGCCGAGATCATCGTCTCCAGTCTCACCAGCCCGCCGTCGCTGGAGGTGCATCCCCAGCTGATGGAGATCGATCTGCCCAACTGGGCCGGTCTCACCCGGGAGCAGGTCGAGACCGACCATGCCGAGGGCTACCGTCTCTGGAAGCAGGAACCCCACGCCGTCACCCAGACCCGGGAGGACGGCACGGTTTTCCATCCGGTACGCTCCCTGTTCGATCAGGCGCGGGAGTTCTGGGGTGATCTGCTGGCGCGCCATCCTGGTGGTTCGGTGCTGGTGGTGGCCCATAACGGAATTCTGCGATCCCTGATCAGCACGGCCCTGGGGGTCGGTCCCGAACGCTATCAGACCATCCGTCAGTCCAACTGCGGGGTGTCGGTGCTCAACTTCAGCGGCGGGCTTGGCGAACAGGTGCAGCTCGAGTCGCTCAACGTCACCGCCCATCTGGGTGAGCCGGTGCCGACCCGCGATCGCGGCCAGGGGGTGCGGCTGCTGCTGGTGCGCCACGGTGAAACCGAGTGGAACCGCATGGGGCGCTTCCAGGGGCAGATCGACATCCCCCTGAATGACAACGGTCGCCACCAGGCCCGCGCTGCGGCCGGTTTTCTGGCGGACCAACCGCTGGACTTTGCCGTCAGCAGCCCGATGGCCCGACCCCGGGAGACCGCTGAAACCATTCTGGCGCAGCACCCCGACCTCAGCCTCGGCTTTGATGACGGCTTCAAGGAGATCGGTCACGGTCTCTGGGAAGGCAAGCTGGAGTCCGAAATCGCTGCCGATTACGCTGAGCTGCTGGCGGACTGGAAGGTGAAGCCCGAGACGGTGCAGATGCCCGAGGGTGAGAACATCCACGACGTCTGGGATCGCTCGGTGGCTGCCTGGGAGAACGTGGTGGCCAGGGCTCCCGAGGGCAGTACCGGCCTGGTTGTGGCCCACGACGCGGTGAATAAGGTGATTCTCTGCCAGGTGCTCGGTCTCGAACCGAAGGACATCTGGGCAGTGAAGCAGGGCAACTGTGCCGTCACTGTGGTCGATTACCCCAAGGGGCTCAACGCCCCGCCGGTGGTTCAGGCTCTGAATATCACCAGCCATCTGGGTGGTGTGCTCGATCGCACCGCTGCCGGAGCGCTGTAGCACCATGACGGGGGATCGGCTGCTGCGGGGGGTGCGCTGGCTGCAGCCCCACCTTGACCGGGAGGCCCGCGCGGATGTGCGCCTCAGCAACGGGGCGATCGCCGAGTGGGGCGAGGCCGGTTCCCTCCGGTCCGGTCCGGAACCAGAGCAGGACGGTAGTCCTCTGGTGCTGGGGCCAGCCCTGACGGACCTCTATAGTCGCTCCGGGGAACCGGGGCAGGAGACCCGGGAGCGGATCGCCGAAACGGTGACCTGTGCCCGGGCCGGAGGTTTCGGCCGTCTGCAGCTACTCCCCCGCACCCAGCCGGTGCTTGATGACAGCGATCGCCTGCTGGCCCTGCGCCAGCGGTTTCCCCATGCCGGGCTCGATTGGTGGGCCGCCTACAGCCCTGGCACCGACGGAGATGGGCTGACGGAACTGGTGGAACTGGCTGAGGCCGGTGCCCTTGGTTTCGGTGAGGGTGGTCCGCTGCCCAGTCTGAGTCTGGTGCGCCGCCTGCTGGAGTACGCCCAGCCCCTGGGGCTGCCGCTGCTGTTCTGGCCCCGCCACCCTCAGCTGGCAGGGAGTGGCACCGCCCGCCCTGGAGCCCTGGCCCTGCAGCTGGGTCTGCCCCAGGATCCCTACGCCTCCGAGACCCAACCCCTGGCGGGGCTGCTGGAACTGCTGGCGGAGTTCCCGACGCCGGTGCACCTGATGCGGATCTCCACTGCCCGCTCGGTGGAGTTGATCTCGGCGGCTCGCCAGCGCGGTCTGCCGGTGACGGCCAGTACCCCCTGGCTGCACCTGATCGCCAGCACGGCGGATCTGGGTGGCTACGATCCCAACCTGCGCCTCAGCCCACCCCTGGGCAATCCCGAGGATCGGCAGGCTCTGCGGCAGGCAGTGCGCGACGGCGTGCTTGATGCGATCGCCGTCGACCATGTCGCCTACCGCTACGAGGAGAAAACAGTTGCCTTTGGCGAAGCACCCAGTGGGGCTCTCGGTTATCCCTTCGCTCTCAGCTGCCTCTGGGAGAGTCTGGTGATTCAGCAGGGCTGGCAACCGCTGGAGCTGTGGCGCGCCCTCAGTGTCGGCCCCGAGCGCTGTCTGCAGCCTCGCCTGCAAGCCCATCCCAGCGACTGGATTCTCTTCGACCCTGAGCAGACCTGGACGGTGGAGGGGGCGCACCTGCCCACTCCTGCCCGCAATACCCATCTGTTGGGCCGGAGCCTGCGCGGTCAGGTAATCGCCCGTACTTCATAGCCCATTGCTCATACCGGAGCCGATGACTCGTCCTGGGCAGGCCCGCGCCCGACCCGCCCGACGTTCACTGACGACCCGACATTAGCGCTGACCGATGGTCAGCATGGCGGAGCTGGTGGGTCGGTAATTCGGTTCCGGCTGGATTTCGCCGAGGCGGGGCAAGGGCCAGAAGCGAACCAGGGCCTTGCCGATGATCTTGTCGCGGGGGACGAAGCCCCAGTAATGGCTGTCGTAGCTGTTGTTGCGGTTGTCGCCCAGCACCAGGTACTGCCCCGGGGGCACCGTCACCGGTCCGTACTGGTAGCGGGGGGTGTCGGCGATGTAGGGCTCGGTCAGGGGCTTGCCATCGATGAACACCCGACCGCCGCGCACCGATACCTTGTCGCCGGGCAGGCCGATGATCCGCTTGATGAAGGCGTCGTGGAAGTCCTGGCGCTCCAGCGCCGCCGTCGGGTCGAAAACGACGATGTCGCCCCGGCGGGGATTGCTGAACCGGTAGGAGACCTTGTCCACCAGCAGCCGATCGTTGATCTGCAGGGTCGGCAGCATCGAACCCGAGGGAATGTAACGGGCCTCGGCCACGAACTGACGGATGCCCAGGGCCAGGGCCACGCTCAGGACGATGGTCTTGCCGGTTTCGATCCAGGCGTTTTCCCCGTTCTTGCTGCTCATCAAGGCTGTCAGATGGACGTTATGCCCCATCCTAGCTTCCGGTTCAGGGCTTCAACAGACCTATCACGTTAGGCTCATCAATGGTGATTCCCGGCGAGGCGCCCATGTCAGCACTCTGGATCCGTCAGGCCCGTCAACCCCTGCCCGATGGTGGCTATCGCCTTGTCGATCTGGAACTGCGCGATGGCCGGATTGCGGCGATCGCCCCTACCCTGCCCGTCACCCCCGACGGCGAACGCGAGATTGACGCCCGCGGACTGGTGGTGATGCCCGGCGTCATCGATCCCCAGGTGCACTTCCGCGATCCGGGTCTGACCCACAAGGAAGACCTGCACACCGCCAGCCGCGCCTGTGCCCGCGGCGGGGTGACCTCCTTCCTGGAGATGCCCAACACCAAACCCCTGACGACCGACCAGCCGACCCTGACCGAGAAGCTGGCGATCGCCGCCGAAAAGAGCCTGGTCAACTTCGGCTTCTACATCGGCGCCACCCCGGACAACCACCCCGACCTGCACA
>CAWUMD010000162.1:0-5603 GCA_963923365.1 uncultured bacterium | reverse complement strand
GCTCTACAGCAGCATCTTCGAGCGCTCTGGCGACGGGCTGTTTGTGGTGGATCCCGACACCCTCCACTTCGTCGAGTTCAACACCGCCGCCCACGAACACCTCGGCTACAGCCGGGAGGACTTCGCCCGGCTGACGGTGATGGATCTGCAGGCCGAGCCCGACCCCACCTGGCTGGCCGAACGGATCCGGGTCCTGCAGAAGCGGGGGTATGACGACTTCGAGAACCGTCACCGAGCCCGGGACGGCAGCATCCGCAAGGTCTGGGTCAGCAACCGCCTGATCAACGCCGGTTCCCGAGCCTACGTGGCCACCGTCGTGCGCGACCTCACCCTGCTCGAACAGAGCCGGGCCCTGCTTGAGCAGGCCGAATCCCTCGCCCACCTCGGCAGCTGGGAACTGGATCTGACCAGTCAGGATCTGACCTGGTCCATGGAGACCTACCGCATCTTCGAGCAGGACTCCGAGACCCAGCGTCCGAGCTACACCAGCTTTCTGGAGCGGGTCCATCCGCATGACCGAGCCCGCGTGGATGAGGCGTACCGGCACTCGGTGGAGCAGGGCGTTCCGTATCAGATCAGGCACCGCCTGCGCTTCCCCGATGGTCGCGAGAAGGTGGTGTTCGAGCGCGGTCAGACCGACTACTCCCCCCAGGGACAGCCGATCCGGTCCTTCGGCACAGTTCAGGAGATCACCGAACTGGCGCGGACTCAGGAGCAGCTCGAGACCCTCGCCTTCACCGACGCACTCACGGGCCTGCCCAACCGGGAGCAGAGCCTGAGACACCTGCTGCAGGCGCTGCAGCGGCAACCCCAGCAGGCCCTCGTCCTGCTCAACCTCGATGGGTTCCGTCGCATCAACGACAGCCTCGGCCGCCAGGCCGGCGACCAGCTGCTCTGCTGCATCGCCGAGGCCCTGAGCGAGGTCCTCAGCCCGGAGGACTGGCTGGCCCGCCTCGGCGGTGGCGAGTTCCTGATTATCCGCCCCGATGTCGATGAAACTGCGGCGATCGCTCTGGTAGTCGACCTGCAGGCCTGCTTCACCCAGATCACCTGCGGTAGCCTGACCGAGACGATCAGCATCACGGCCTGCGCCGGTATCAGCCTCAGCCCCGAACACGAAACCAACGCCGAGCCCCTGCTGCAGATGGCCGCCACCGCCCTCCAGCAGGCCCGACACCAGGGACCCAACGGCTACGCGGTCTACCGACCGGCCCTGACCGAGCAGCTGAGACAGCAGCTGCAGCAGGAAGTCGAGCTGCGTCAGGCCCTCGCCCGCAGCGAGCTGTTTCTGGTCTACCAGCCCCAGGTGAACCCCCAGGGACAGTTGGTCGGCCTCGAAGCCCTGGTCCGCTGGCAGCACCCCGAACGGGGGCTGGTTGCTCCCGATGAGTTCATCCCCACCGCCGAACGCTGCGGTCTGATCCACGCCCTCGGACGCTGGGTCATGGATGCGGCCTGTGCCCAGCTGGCCGAGTGGCAACGCCAGGGCCTGGAGCCCCCCACTCTGGCGGTCAATCTCTCACCGCTGCAGCTGCAGGAGGGTGTCACCCCGCTCTCCCACTGGCTGCAGCCCATCCTCGAGGCCCACGGCATCCGCCCCGGCGACCTGGAGCTGGAAATCACCGAATCCTGCCTGCTTCCCGAGAGCGGCATCCTCGTCGATGGCGAACTGGAACGGCTGCGCTCCCTCGGGATCTCCCTGGCCATCGATGACTTCGGCACCGGCTACTCCTCCCTGCAGGTGCTCCACCGTCTGCCGGTTCAGACCCTGAAGATTGACCGCAGCTTCGTCGATCCCCTCGAACAGGATCACTCCCTGCAGACCATCGTCCGCACCATCCTGCTCCTGGCCCAGGGGCTGGGGCTGCGCACCCTGGCCGAAGGCGTCGAAACCGAGTTCCAGGCCCGATTGCTGACCGCGCTGGGCTGCACAGCATTCCAGGGGTACTACTTCAGTCGTCCGTTAAACGTCATCGCCACCACCGACCTGCTGAGGGCCGGTCCTCAGATCCGGATCGGGTCAACCGCAGAGGAGTCCTGAGCCGGTGAGGGTTCAGGGGAGGATCAGCCCCCAGTCGTTGGCCGCCACAGAGGTGAGAACAACCGGTCGTTCCGGGTCCTCTCCCCAGCCGTGGACCACCCGCGCCTGGCAGTTCGACCAGACCAGCACACCCGCCTCCGGCTGGAAGCTTTCGTAGTAGAAGTCCCGTACCTCGCCATCCCGCTCGAGGATGCTGACAAATTCGAGCATGTACTCCCAGGGAGTCCGCCGCCGGGCGTACTCCGGGGGCAACCGACGGGGGCTGGTTTCCTCCAGGCTGTAACGGCTGACACTGCTCGGGCTGGGCCAGGGCCAGGCCTCCGCCCCGTCGTGGGGACACATGGCATGGATGGCATTGCCGTAGGGGAGCAGATCACAGATGGCAGTCGACAGGGCCGTGGGGGCCACCCGCTGCTGGAATTCCAGCAGTTCGCAGTGCTGAGCCGGGGTCGCCCGCAGAATATCCGGTCGCCAGGGCTGGACATCATCCGGCAGCTGCCGTTGGGGCTGCCAGGCCCAGTCGGGACGGACCCGCAGCACCACCTGCGGTCCCAGCTGGAAGCGCAGCCAGTCGAAGCACATCAGGCTACCGAAACTCTCGCGGCAGATCCAGATCCAGTGCCCGCACAACTGGTTCAGCCTCGCTGCCTGAGCCGGGTCATCGCTGGCGATCGCCAGCTCCCGCACGCCACCCGCCTCCAGCACACGGATGTGGTGACTGGGCAGCAGATCGGTGATCAGCCGCTCGACATGCCAGGGAAAACAGGCCCGAAACACACGGAAGAATTCAGGGACAGAGTGAGATCTTCCCATGATCCGGGAGGGCGGAGACCTCGGATCAGCCAGCTCAGTGTCCCGGGTCCGTGTCCTGTGGTGCACTCCCCAGGGACCCAGGCTGCAGAGCCAGCATCAGAGCGGCCAGCAGGGCAAAGGTGCCTGCAACCGAGAAGGCTACCGGCGCCCCGAACCCGTCATAGAGCCAGCCGAAAAGCAACGAGGCCGGTAACAGGAGTAAGCCGCTGATCAGATTGAACCAGCCGAAGGCAGTTCCCCGCTCCTCCGGGCGGGCCAGATCGGCAACGAGGGCTTTCTCCACCCCCTCCGTCGCCGACAGGAACAGGCCGTAGCTGGCAAAGAAGGGGTAGATCCCAGCGCCTATCTGCTGCAGGTGACCCATCACCAGGTAGAACAGGCTGTAGGCCACATAGCCTCCCACGAGCAACCGACGACGGCCTACCCGATCCGACCAGCCCGCCAGCGGGGCTGAGCCCAGCATCGCCACCGCGGATACGGTTGCCCAGAGAACCGGGATCTGCGCCTCAGGGACCCCCAACTGGCGGGCCCGCAGCAACAGAAACAGGTTGGAAGCATTACCCAGGGTGAACAGGGCCACCACCAGCAGATAACGCTGGAGGCGAACCGGCAGGGCTGTGAACCGCCAGCTGAATGTCGGGCGGGGAGTCACCGACGGGGACACCACGACTGAGGGCTCGCGCAGGGCAAGGGCCAGGAGGACACAGATCAGGCCGGGGATCAGCGACCAGAAAAAGATCTGCCGCAGCGGAATGTGCAAGGCCAGCAGCCCCGCTGCCATCAGGGGACCAATCACCGCACCGGCGTTATCCATCGCCCGGTGCAGGCCAAAGGCCAGCCCCCGCTGCTCAGCCGGGACCAGGTTGGCCAGCAGTGCATCCCGAGGGGAACTGCGCAGGCCTTTCCCCACCCGGTCACTGAAACGCAGCACCAGTACCAGAGGCCAGGTTGTCGCCAGGGCGATCAGGGGTCTGGAAAGGCCCGCCAGTCCGTACCCCCCCACAATCCAGGGACGGGTCCGATGCTGGCGATCGCTGAACACGCCGGAGACCAGCTTGAGCAGGCTGGCAGTTGCCTCGGCCACGCCCTCGATCAGCCCCAGGGCCCGGGGACCAGCCATCAGCACCGAACTCAGGTAGAGCGGCAGCAGGGGATACACCAGGTCGCTGGCCCCATCGTTCACCAGGCTGATCAGCCCCACCAGCCAGACATCGCGAGGGAGACGCTTCAGTCGATTACTCATCCCCATCGTCCGGCACCCAGAAGCCTGCATCACGTTCCGGTCAACCAGACCTTATCAGCCTCCTGAGGTCCTGACATCTGCACTCGGGACAGGCTTCTCTCACCGGAGCCGGATTTGGATGTCATGCCCTGGCGACCCGAGCAGCAGTTGCTCGGTGTTCTCAGGGATCGGGAGCGGCGTCAGTTCCCGTAACCACCAGGTGCTGCCCATCCTCCGGGTACAAGCACAAGACCCGACGCAGAACGGCAGGCAGAGGGGCCGATCGCAGGCGCGGGGGCGATCGCCCTCTGAGTCTTCAGTCGCGGTCCAGGGAACAGAGACGCACGGCCTCCCGTGGGCACAAAAAAGCCCGGGACGGCATGCGTCCCGAGCGACTACCGTAACAACCCGTCAGTTAGCTCCCGACGGGGGAGCGGCACCCTCCGAGGGTGGGTTGCCGGAGATGGGGGAATCCGGGGCAGGGCCCGTCTGGCGCCGGTAGAGCCAGCCCAGACGATTGACGTGCTCGGCCAGTTCCGGGTGGGACCGCTGCGACACCTTCAGCAACTGATACAGCTCCTGGGAGCGATGCATCAGATTGCCGCCCAGCACCTGCGTGCTCGCATCAAGCTTGCTCGCCAGCTGGTGGACGCTGCTCTGCAGGATCATCAGCGGTTCCCAGAGATCCGCCTCCTGCAGGTAGGTTTCCCGGTCGAAGGTTTGAGGGCAGTGTTCGGGCTCGTTGCGGGCCACATCCGCCGCGTAGCGGATGAACCCCATGGAGCGGGAACTGCTTTTGGTGAGCCGCTGCCGTTCGCGGGCTGTCAGCTCCAACAGCCCGTTCAGCGTTTCCTGCAGCTGCTGCACAAGGGTCCTGGCTGCCTCCAGATTCTCCATCGTGATCGGCAATTGTTTCGTTGCCATGGCGTAGCTCCTTTAAACTACCCATACCTCCGTTCTAACCGCTGCAATCCTGTTTGTCTGCGGCCAGATAAAAAGATCACAGATTCTTTCGTTTCTATCCCGCGAGCAGTCATCCGAATGGTCCGGATATCGATTCTGGCTTCTCTGGAGAACTACAGGAGTCAGCCGGCAATATCCAGGGTATTGTCACGAGCAGTTCCGGGAGTGCATCAGACAATCCAAACGATATCGTCGAAGCATTGTCGTGACTGCTCATGACCATCCTGCCGATGCTCGCGGGATGTCCGGATAATGCTCGCGGGATGTCCGAGGATAGGTCACGAGTATGGCGGCGATAGCTCCGGTGAATGCTTGGCGTTACTCGTGACCATGGACGGGATATCTCTGGCAATCCTTGGGGTATGTCTGGCAATGTCTGCAGGCATCTCTGGATATGTCGGCTGTCATGGCAGGGTCCGGATTGCCCCTGCACTGTCATAGTTTCGGCGGCCGGCCGGCGGGCAGTGGCACCAGTCTGGGTGTTAAGCAGATGCGGCAGGTGGCCTGATACCCTTCAGCGCACAGACGACTTCAGGTCACCATGAGTGCTGCTTGGCCCTGGGA
>CAWUMD010000161.1:0-5717 GCA_963923365.1 uncultured bacterium | reverse complement strand
TGTATAAGAGACAGAGACAACGCCGATCGCTACGATCTGCACGCCTGGGTGGAAGTCTACTTTCCCGGTGCCGGCTGGCGCGGCTTGGACCCCACCCTGGGGCTGGCGGTGGGCGATCGCCACATCGCCCTGGCCACCGCTGCCACACCCCTGCTGGCCGCCCCGATCAGCGGCCGGGTGCTCGGGGCAGGCCTGACGACCCGCCTCGACTTCCACATCGGTATCGAAACCCTAGAACTGCAGCAGCGGTAACTGTTCGAAGCCCGCCTTCAGGGCAGCTTCCCAGCACTGACGCATTTCCGTCAGATAGGGGTCACCCGCCGGAAAACGGCGCATCAGCGGCACCTGCAGGCTGTCGCGCTTGTAGACCGCCAGACTGAGCGGTGGCCCCACCGAGAGGTTGGAGCGCATCGTCGAGTCGAGGGAGAGCAGCGCGCACTTGGCAGCGATGTCCACGGTCGTCTCGGGCCCGATTACCCGGTCGAGAATCGGCTTGCCGTACTTGGCCTCACCAATCTGCAGGAAGGGGGTTTCGTCCGTGGCGCGGATGCAGTTGCCCTGACCGTAAATCAGGTAGAGCTCAATCGGGCCACCCCGGACCTGCCCGCCCAGCAACCAGCTGCTGGTGTAATCGATGCCGTCCTGCTTCAGCCAGTCGCGATCGCGTTCCTGCAGCTGACGCATGTGGTCGCCGATGTAGCGGGCACAGTCAAACAGCGTCGGCAGCGTGTGCAGATTCAGATCCCCGTGGGTGAGATCCCGGTCGAGGTGGCTGAGGACCGCCTGGCTGAGGGACAGGTTGCCCGAGGTGCAGAGGATCAGCGATCGCTCATCCTCCAGGGAATAGTCGAACAGCTTCTGATAGGTCGAGATGTAGTCGATTCCCGCATTGGTGCGGGAGTCAGCCGCCATGATCAGGCCATCGTGGGTCACGATGCCAAGGCAGTAGGTCATGGATCCGCGTCGAAATTCCCATTGAGAAGGTAACCTCTCCCACCGGGCTGGCATCGGTAGTGATTGTTACCGTCGGCACATCCGGTTTTGCGTAGCTTGATACCAGTGGTGGTGTCGAGCCATGTGGAACGAGGCGGAATTCGCAACCTTCAAGGCCAGTCTGCCGTTTCATCACGGTGAGGAACAGTTCCGCTGCTACACCCGCGTCTGGGACGTCGCCCGGGCTCGCTACCTGATTCATCTCGGTCAGGTGCCGGTCCGCTACGACTACCTCGAGGTGGCCCATTTTGCCCGCCTGGAGGGGATCGACTATCCCCAGCCGGAGAACCCCAGCCCCTTCCGGGACAAAAACCGCGCCAGTACCGCCCGTTCGATCAACGACCTGCGCATTGCCCGGGCCCTGGAGACCGGTGAGGGACTCGATCTTACTCAGCCCCTGATCGTCATCCAGGTGGAAGACGCCAGCACCTTGCAGCCGCTGCTGATCGATGGCGGTCACCGGCTTCGCTACGCCTTCCTACAGGGCATCCCCACCCTGCCGACCTACCTCCTCGATCCCCAGCAGAGCCGCTGGGTGGAGAAGCAGGTCAGCCTCGTCTCCTGAGCCTCAGCGGCAGTTGCGGGGCGGCACCGACTCGCCGTCCCGGAAACCCGGCAGGATGGCCTCGCTCAGCGCCACCCCCCCCAGAGCCAGCAGCGTCAGCGCCACACTCCAGGGCAACCAGGACGAGCTGAGGACGGCCAGCAGCGGCCCCAGGGCCAGACCGAGGGCGGCGATCGCCCGCCCAACCGTTCGCAGGCGACGTAGCCGCCCCTCCGCCTCCCGACAGACCCGACAGATCTGCGTGTGGCTATGCCAGCGTTCCAGCAGGGCCTCCCGACTGGGGCTGGGGGGCAACGGCTGACCCGCAAAGGGCTCGCCCGCATAGTCACGCACCCACTGCCGCAGCGCCAGCACGTAGCGATCAGCCGCCGCTGGCAGGTAACAGTTGCGGCTGTACTCCCCGCTGCCACCCCGGGCCTCCAGTTCCCGCTCCTGCACGTGCAGGAAGATCTGATCGTCCTCGAGAATCCGGTTCTGATTGCGGTGCGACCACCAGCGGGGGATCACCTTGAGCAGCAACTGAGGCATCCGACTGCGAAAGCGGAAGGGGAAGCGGGCGAACAGACGGCAGCGCCCCGGAGTGGTGGGCGTGGCATAGACCGCCGTGATCGTGCGCCCCAGCGTCGCCGCATTCACCTCGTGCCACATCAGACAGGGCGCCGTGAAGGTGGTGGACTGGGGTCCGAGGCTACCCCGGCGCGGGCCCTCGGCCCACAGGCCCCGGAAACCCTGGCGATCGCTGGCGACAATCTCCAGATCCATCGGCACCGCATTGCTGCGACGCCCGATGGTGCCGTGGTGGGTGTAGGGGATGTGGGAAGCATCGAGGACGTTCTCGAGCACCGTCACGGCGTCGTAGGGCAGATCCCGGACCAGATCCAACACCAGCCAGGCCTCCGGCTGGTCAAGCAGGGGGTCGATCAGGGGCAGGGGCGTCGCGGCAGCCTCATCCGGAGAGCCCGCGAACACAAACAGCAGCCCCTGGGCCTCCGCGGTCGGCCAGGACCTGACGCAACTCCGCTGGGACGAGATCGGACGGTTGGCCGGTTGCTGGGGCAGGCGATCGCATCGGCCCTCACCGGTAAACCCCCAACCGTGGTAGGGGCACTCCAGCAGACCATCCTCCGCGACCCGCCCTTCGGAGAGGGGCACTAGCCGGTGGGGACAGCGGTCATCCAGAGCCGACCAGCGCTGCTGCCGGGGGTCCCACCAGATCACCAGGGGATGCCCGAGCAGCGTGAAGGCCTCGGGCCGCTGCCGATCGAGATTGTCCAGGTACTGGACCGGATACCAGGCTTGCCGCCAGTCGAAACGGTTGGCGGCAGGGCCACCGGGCAGGGTTGCAGCAGCAGAGGAGGGCATCAGTTTCCGGATTCCGCAATCCGGCCGAAAATTTGTCCGTCAATCGCCTGTATTTTCCGGCGATGGGACTAATATCATCCTGTCGCGTTCCCGATTGGACGGTCGGAGAACATGGCTGCACTTTCCCGTATGGTCCGGCAGCCGGTCCACTTTCAGTTCTGGTGTGCTTCCACCCTGGCCCTGCTTGGTACCCTGACGCCCCTGACCGGGCTGGCAGCCCCCAAGCCCCTGCTGGCCCAGGGATGCACCCCCATGGAGAACTACCCGGCCAAGGTGGTTACCCATAATCCCGATTCCCGGGTATTCCTGCGCCAGACGCCGGACACGAGTACCTGGAGCAATGTTGTCGATTCGGTCCCCAGTAACCGCATCGGCCTGATCAACAGCCTTGCCGACAGCCAGGACGGGGCCCTCTGGGCCCAGGTCGAGTTTCCCTACGGAGGCCGCGACTACCGGCTTGGCTGGATGCGGGCCGACTATCTGCAGGGGCTGCAGTGCGGCATTCAGGCTCAGGCCCGCTGAGCGGCCAGCAGCAGAGCCCCCTGCAGGGGTGACCAGCGGGGGCTGACGCGCATCAGCCCCCGCTCTGTCAGGGCCTGATCAAAACCGGCCCGGAAGCGGGGCAGATGGTCGATCAGGCTACCCACCCCAGCCACGGGCAGTGCTCCCAGCCGCTGGGCGGCGACGCCGACCTGGTGCCCCAAGGCGGTGCCGGCCTCCACCAGCAGGCCATCGGCCAGCTCGTCCCCGAGTTCCGCCGCGGCGCTCACCCAGGGCACGAGGGCCGCGAACTCCCGCGCCCCGAAGCCCGGGGCGTAGCAGATCCGCTTAATCTCCCGCCAGTCCCCCAGGGCCCACTGTCCCCGCAGCTGTTCCCCCAGCTGCCCGACATCACCGGCATCGACCTGGTGCAGGATCCGCCGCAGCGCTTCGCGACCAATCCAAGCACCACTACCTTCGTCGCCCAGCTGCCAGCCCCAGCCGCCCACCTGCACCCGCTGGCCGGTGGCATTGCGCCCCAGCACCACCGAGCCGGTGCCCGCGATCGCCAGAATGCCGGGCTGACCCGCGTGGGCCCCTGCCAGGGCAATCTCGTCATCCCCGCAGGCGTGGATGGCACTGCTCGGCAGCACCCGCGCCGCGATTGCCTCCGCCTGACGGGCTTCCGCCGTTCCCACCTCGACGCCGCTTAGGCCCAGGACCGCACCGAGCAGGGGTTGGGGCGTCAGGCCCGCCGCAGCCCAGCACTGGTCCAGGCAGTCCCGCAGGCTCTGCTCGAGACGAGGCGGGCCCTCGGCCGCCGCGAGGTGAAGAATACCCGGTCCCCGCCCTTCGCCGAGGATGAAGCCATCCGGGCGGGCGATCGCCCCCTTGAGCGAGGTCTGCCCGCCATCGACACCGAACACCAGTTGCATCTGCCGCTCCCTGCCCGTTCCCGACGATGGAGCCGCCGGGAACGGGATAATGCTTACTATCCTTTGCTCGAAACCGTGCGATGACCAAGGCAATCATGGAAACCGACAAGGGGACGATCAACCTCGTCTTCTTCGATCAGGACGCCCCCGGCACTGTGGAAAACTTCACCAAGCTGGTGAAGGAAGGCTTCTACGACGGTCTGGCCTTCCACCGCGTCATTCCCAACTTCATGATCCAGGGCGGCTGCCCGAATAGCCGCGAAGGCGCCAAGGGCATGCCCGGCACCGGAGGCCCCGGCTACAAGATCAAGTGCGAGATCAACCCCAACAAACACCTGGCCGGGACCCTCTCCATGGCCCACGCCGGCCCAAACACCGGTGGCAGCCAGTTCTTCATCTGCCATGAACCGCAGCCGCACCTCGATGGTGTCCACACCGTCTTCGGCCAGACCGAGGATCTGGATGTGGTCAACGCCATCCGGCAGGGCGATCGCATCACCAAGGTGACCATCGTCGAGGACTGATCCCCTCGGAATGAGCCACCAGCACGAAGCCCCCGGCGATCGACGCCGGGGGCTTCGTTGTTCAGACCTGGGTCTACTGGTTGGTAAAGATGGAGCGGATAATTCGCCGCGATGGCTGGGATGGCAGCGACGGGGTATCGGTGGCGATCGCCGGATTGCTGTCGAAGCCCGGTGTCACGCCCATGCCCCGTTCAATCGCTGTCACGACACGCAGGGCGATCGCCTCCAGGGTCTGATCCCGGGTAGCCGGATTGCGCAGAGACTGCTCCAGATTGCCCTCCAGCTTGCCGATCTCCAGCAGACTGACGCCCAGCTTCGGTGCCCCCAGGCCGCGGAACCGTTCCGGGAAGGCCCCGAATTCATCGGCCAGGGCATCATCGAGGGACTGAATGCCACCGCCATGGCCGGGAATCAGGCCAGAGCCGACCCCCGCTGAGCCGTAGGCATCGTAGTGAATCTCCAGGGCATAGCCGCCCTGATCCCGTTCGAAGGCGCCACCCACCGACCAGGTGGTGCGGGGATCGCGGGCATCGTAGATGGTCCGGCTCGGCGGATCGTAGAAGCGGATGTTCAGCCCCCGCTGCTGCCCGACGCGGACAATGGTCTGGGCTGTGAGCAGGTTCCAGTAGAGCTCGTCGCTGATCCCCGGCTGCATCGGCCGGCCGCCGCTGACACCGACCGTGTAGCCCGAGGTCCCCGACCCGGCCATGTTCTGGGAGTCGGCATGGCCGGCCATCACGAGGATCGGCGTACTGCGGCTCACCTGCCGCACCGCCACCCAGTTCTTGCGGCTCACCCGCGGACCGGTATCCACCGGTGCCGAGAGGGTCGGAGCACCGACATCGCCACCGGACTGGG
>CAWUMD010000160.1:0-5770 GCA_963923365.1 uncultured bacterium | reverse complement strand
CAGGTGGCGCCGCCGCACCTCGGTAGGCTGCAGGTCGGGCTGGGCTGAGCGCAACCGCGCCACCAGATCCGGAAAATCAGCAGAAGAAAATCGGGACCCGACCCCCGAATCGGCTGCAATCGTCATCAAGGCCTCGACGCTGGCATCTCCCTAGAATTATTCAGCGGGAGGCCGGTCTCTGCTGTGTACGGCCAGGAGTGTGGCACCAATGAGCGATCTGAACCGCGGCATTATGAAGTTCGACGGCGCCGATAACCCGGTGGCGATTCTGCTGTCAGCTGGCATCGTGCTTGGCGCGATCGCCCTGCTGCTGGTCTGGGGCCTGGGCGCTGCTTATGCCGGATAGCTTGGTGGGTCGTCAGCGGGCGATCGCCAGCCCCAGGGTCTCCCGGGCCAGCGCACAGTCGCGGCCAATCTGCGTCGTCAGCGACTCCAGCGACTCGAACCGCTGCTCCTCGCGCAGGTGGGCGATCAGCTCCACCCGCAGATCGGCCCCGTAGCAATCGCCCTGCCAGTCGAGCAGGTGCACCTCCGCCCGGAGCTGGCGATCGCCGCTCACCGTCGGCCGCAGCCCCAGGTTCATCACGCCGGGATGGCGCTCCAGCCCGGTCGCCTCACTGCTGACCTGCACGGCGTAGACGCCATGGGCGGGCAACAGCTTGTCTGCGGGCAGGTCAAGGTTGGCGGTGGGAAAGCCCAGTTGACGGCCCAGGCGCTGCCCCCCGACGACCCGGCCTTCCAGGCTGTAGGGCCGACCCAGCAACCGTGCCGCCTTGGGAACATCCCCAGCCGCCAGGGCGCGGCGGATAGCGGAACTGCTGATCCGCTCCTCACCTTCGTTGAACAGGGGAATGATTTCCGTCGGCACGCCCAAGCTTTCGGCGATGCGGCGCAGGTCGGTGGCCGCGCCCACCCGATTCCGCCCAAAGCGGAAGTCGGCCCCGACACAGAGGTGCTCGGCCCCCAGCTGGTGAATCAGGACATCCACCACAAACTCCTCGGGGCTGAGGTCGGCGATCGCCCGGGTGAAGGGCAGCAGCACCAGCTGATCGAGGCCCAGATCCGCCAGCACCCGCGACTTCTCGGCAATCGGCGTCAACAGCGGCTGCCGCTGCCCCGAGAAAAAGACTCGCGGATGGGGGTCGAAACTGACGACCGTGCTGTAGCACCGGGGAAACAGCTCGGCGATTTCCAGCATCGGATCGATCACACGCCGATGCCCCCGATGGATGCCATCGAAGTTGCCGAGGGCGATCGCCGTCGGGACACCAAGGTCCTGAAGCTGGGTGATGATCCGCACGCTTAACATTCTGACATCTTGGCCAGGCGGGGAAACGGCAGTAAACGAAGGCGTCTGATAGGCTGGCCTCAGTTTTCCAACCACCAACCATTCAAGCGGTCAGGCCCCATGGAGCAGGTTCTCATTCAACGGATTGGCGCTCGTCTGCGTCAGGAACGGGAACAGCAGGGCCTCAGTCTTGAACAGGTCGCGACGACCACCCGCATCAGCCGCACCCACCTGAACAACCTGGAGCAGGGTGAGGTTGCCTGCCTACCGGAACCGATCTACGTCCAGGGCTTCATCAACCGCTACGCGCGCTGTCTGAATCTCGACCCCGGTCGTCTGCGCCAGGAAGCCAGTCGGACGCCGGAGCCCACCCCGACGACCACGCCCGAACCGAACACCAACACCTCCCAGAGCCCCCAGGCCCCGGAGCCTTCACCAGTACAGGCAACCGCCTCGAGCCCGAGCCGTCCGGCCCCCACCCTCCACCAGGCCTGGCTGAAGGGGGCGATCGCCGCCGTCGCCCTGGCAGGAATCGGGGTGGCGGGCTGGCAGCAGCTGAGTCAGCACCGTCCTGCCCCGCAAGCTCCCGCCGCAACTGCCGTCAAACCGGTACCTGCCGCCACAACCCCGGTGAAACCAGCGGTCAACCCTAATCAGGCCGAGATCCGCAGCAGCGGCCCGGCCTGGGTGGCGATCGTCGTGGATGGTCAGGACTTGCCGGACCGTCTGCTGCAGCCGGACCAGCCTCTAAAGCTGACCGTGAAGCAGACCCTGCGGGTCCGTCCGGGCCGCCCGGATCTGGTAACGGTGCAGCTGGGCGATCGCCGCCAGGCGCCCCTGGGCGACATCACCGCCATCCGCTGGTACGAGTTCGCGGTCCAGCCGTAACCGCTCAGATCGGCTCGATCGGCGCCAGACTCGGGTCGAGGATCTTCTGGCCGAGACCGTCGAACTTGACCGCAATCGACACCTTGGCGCCACCGCCGAAGACGTGGGTGACCCGGCCGATGCCGAAGCCCCGGTGCAGCAGCTTGTCCCCCGGCTTCCAGATGTGGTCCGGGCGGCCGGGCTGGGTGGCGGAGCGCACGGTCTTCGGAGCGCTGCTGCGGCTGGCGTAGGGACTGCTGCTAGCCCCAGCCCGTGCTGCGGTCCGCTTCGGGGCCGGATCGCTGAACAGATCGCGGCGGGACTGGCGCAGGCTGTCGGCCCCGCGCATCAGGTCGGCAGGAATCTCATCGAGGAACTGGGAGGCCATGGCCGGTTGGCGATCGCCGCCCCAGAGCCGCCGCTCGTTGGCGTGGCTGATGAACAGCCGCTCCTGGGCGCGGGTGATGCCGACGTAGCAGAGCCGCCGCTCCTCCTCCATCGCTGCCGGGTCGTCCAGGGAGCGGTAGCTGGGGAACAGCCCCTGCTCCAGACCCACCAGAAACACCACCGGGAACTCCAGCCCCTTGGAGCTGTGCAGGGTCATCAGCGAAACCCGGTCCGGGTTCTCGGTGTTGTCGCTGTCGGAGGCGAGGCTGGCACTGCCCAGGAAGGTGGTGAGGTTGGCGTCGGCGGTTTCCTCCTCGTGCTGCACCGCCGCGTTCACCAGTTCCTCCAGGTTCTGGCGGCGATCCAGGGCCTCGTCGGTGCCCTCCCGGGAGAGCTCGTCGGCATAGCCGGAACGCTCGATCAGCTGGCGCACCAGTTCCGAGGGCTTGAGCTGGTCAGCTGCCTCCTGGAAGCCCTGGAGCAGGTTGACGAACTGCAGCACCCCCCCGGCGGAGCGCCCCGCCAGGGTCTTGACCGAGTCCTCGTCGCTGATGATTTCCCAGAGGGTGCAGCCCAGTTCCTGGGCCGCGCCCGTGAGCCGGGTCAGGGTGGTCTTGCCGATGCCGCGCTTGGGCACGTTGATCACCCGCTGCAGGCTGACGCTGTCGCTGGGGTTGGCGATCGCCCGCAGGTAGGCCAGCACGTCCTTGATTTCCCGGCGGTCGTAGAAGCGCAGCCCCCCGACCACCTGATAGGGCACGCCCCAGCGCACCAGCACTTCCTCGAAGGCCCGGGATTGGGCATTGGTGCGGTAGAGAATGCTGAAGCTGCCCCACTGCAGTTCCGGGTTCTGCTCCTGCAGGCGCCGCAGCCGGTCCACCACCCAGTTGGCCTCGTCCTGCTCGTCCGCCGCCCGATAGCAGGTGATCGGTTCGCCCTGGCCGCGGGTGGGCCGCAGCACCTTGTCGATCCGTTCGCTGTTGTTGGCGATCAGGGCGTTGGCGGCCTGGAGGATGTTCTCGGTGGAGCGGTAGTTCTCCTCAAGTTTGACCATCGTGCCGGTCTCGTGGTCCGGCCGACCGTCGCCGAAGTCATCCTGAAAACCCATCAGGATCTTGAAGTCCGCCGCCCGGAAGGAGTAGATGCTCTGGTCGGCATCCCCGACCACGAACACCGAGCGCTGCCGCCAGCTATCGAACTGCTGCACCTCGGCGCCGTTGGTGGTCAGCAGCTTGATCAGCTCGTACTGGGTCCAGTTGGTGTCCTGATACTCGTCCACCAGAATGTGCTGGAAGCGTTTGTGCCAGTAGGCCAGCACCTGATCGTTCTGCTTGAACAGGCGTACCGGCGTCAGCAGCAGGTCATCGAAGTCGAGGGCATTATTCGCCGCTAGCCGCGCCAGATAGCGCCGGTAGACATCGGCCACCACCCGGCCGCGGAAGTTGGGCTGCTCGCGCTCCAGCTGCTCCGGGCTCCAGCCGTTGTTCTTGGCATTGCTGATCGCGAAGCGCACCGACTTGGGCTCAAACTTCTTGACGTCGAGGTTCAGCTCGCCGACGCAGATCTCCTTGATCAGGCTCTGGACATCGGACTCATCGAAGATCGAGAACTGCTTGGTCCAGCGATGGCCCTGGGGGCTGACGTATTTGTCGATGTCAAAGCGGAGGATGCGGGCACAGATGGCGTGGAAGGTCCCGATCCAGAGGTCCTTGGTCAGTTCCCGGTAGACCCGCGATCGCAGCTGGGTCTGTTCCACCTCCCGCAGCAGGGAATAGGGCTTGCCGTACTGGTCCTCGGCAAACTGCTGGGCGAACAGCTTCTCGATCCGTTCGCGCATCTCCTTCGCCGCCTTGTTGGTGAAGGTGACCGCGAGGATGTTCTCGGGATCGATGCGGTGGCCGCGGATCAGGTTGGCGATCCGGAAGGTGAGCGCCCGGGTCTTGCCCGACCCCGCTCCGGCCACCACCAGCAACGGCCCGCTGGCGTGTTCCACCGCCCGACGCTGGGAGGGGTTGAGGGTGCTGAGGAAGTCGGCAGGCATGGGCGGAGGAGCGGCACACTGACAGTTCAGGCTATCGCGATCCCGGCAGCCCATGGGCAAGGGGTGAGGCGGCGATCCAGGCGGAGAGCCAGCCCTGCTGCCACCAGTAACCGAGCCGGACACCGTGGTAGGCGAGCAGAGCCAGCAGACCCAGGGGCCAGAGCCGCAGCAGCAAACGGGTGAGGCGGTCCAGCGCAGGCGATCGCCATCCCCACCACAGCTCCAGGCTCCAACCCAGCCCGAAGGCCAGCGCCAGCACCGCCAGGGGCATCCCGAAGGCATGCCAGTCCCAGCTGCGCCGCCAGTCACCGACAACCAAGGCCGAGAGCGATCGCGTCATCCCGCAGCAGGGGCAGGGAATCCCAGTCCAGGCCCGCAGTGGACAGAGCAGGGTCGGGCCACCGGAGCGGGCATTGAGCAGGTAGAGCAGCCCCGCCCCCTCCAGCAGCAACGCGGACTGACGCCACTGCCGATCCGGCTGGGTCAGTCCGCGCTGCGGTTGAGAACTCAGATCAGCCTGCCGCATCCACCGCCAGACCGAACTGATCCTCATAGGCCGCCAGGATCGTGGCGTAGCTCCAGGGCACGGTTACCAACAGACCGAGACCGCAGGGAATCACCCCCAGAAGGTTCACCAGCACCAGCAGCAGAATCAACCCGAGGGCCTGGAACCACTGGCGGGTAATCCGCTGGCGACTGGCTTCCATCGCCTCCCAGGGGGACGTTCCACGGTCGGCCACCAGCGGAATCGCCAGCAGATAGGACACCCCCAGATAGATTCCCGGCAGGACGCAGAGAATCGACCCGAGCAGCACCAGAACCCCGATCAGCAGGTTCACCAGGAAGAACTCACCGAAGCGGTTGAACCCTCGGAAGAAGTCCGCGAACGCAACGGTCTGCCCGCGTCGCTGCTGCAGCCCGACGAGGTAGTAGCCCGCGTAGAGTGGCCCACTGATCAGAAAGGAGATCAGCGAACCGATCCCCACCGACCGATCCTTATCAATCGCCGCCAGGACGCAGGCAATCACCCCGGCAACAACCGTAAAGCCAACCGCTGGCAGGGGGTCCTGCTTGAACCGCTCCCAGCCCTGTCCCAGATACTGGAACGTTCGGAACTGATAGTTGTGACCGTCCTGATCAGGCAAAGCATGGGTCATGGCAAATTCCAGAACTAGACGGCTCTAATC
>CAWUMD010000159.1:0-5773 GCA_963923365.1 uncultured bacterium | reverse complement strand
TTGGCCGCCCCGAAGCCGAGATCGCCGGTGCACAGCTGCACCACCCGGTAGGGCAACTCCAGCGCCTGCAGAATCGCCTCGGCATCCGCCGTCAGGGCCTCGTGCTCAGCCTCCGACTGCTCGGGATGGCAGAGCTTCACCAGCTCCACCTTGTCGAACTGGTGCAGGCGGATCAGACCGCGGGTATCGCGGCCGTAGCTGCCCGCCTCGCGCCGGAAGCAGGGGGTGTAGGCGCAGTGGGCGATGGTCAGATCCGCCGCGTCGAGCACCTCATCCCGGTAGAGGTTGGTCACCGGCACCTCCGCCGTCGGAATCAGCCAGAGGTCATCATCGCCGCAGCGGAAGCTCTCCTCGGCGAACTTCGGAAGCTGACCGGTGCCGGTCAGGGACGCCGTGTTCACCAGATAGGGCGGTAGCACCTCCACGTAGCCCGCCGCCGTCTGGCGATCGAGCATGAAGTTGAGCAGCGCCCGCTCCAGCTTGGCCGCCGCCCCGATCAGGGTGACGAAGCGGCTCTGGGCCACCTTCACCGCCCGCTCGAAATCGAGAATCCCCAGCTGTTCGCCGATCTCCCAGTGGGATTTGAGCTCATCGCCACTGCGCTTCAGCTCATCGCCCCAGCGGCGGATTTCGATGTTCTCCTCCTCCGAGCGGCCCACCGGCGTGGTCGGGTCCGGCAGGTTGGGAAAGGTGAGCAGCAGCGCCGCCAACTGGTCGCGCACCTCGCGCTCAGCCCCTTCGATTTCAGAGATCTGCTGCTTGAGCTGATTGCCCTCCTCCCGCAGGGCCGCCACCTCCGGGCCCTTGGGGTCAGCCCCCGCCTTGATCTGCTGGCCGACCAGCTTGCCGATTTCGTTGCTGCGGGCCTGGAGCTGGCTGCGATCGCTCTCATAGCGCCGCTGGGCCGCATCCAGTTCCAGCACCGGCGCCAGGTCGTACTCGCCCGAGCGGCGATCCAGCTGGTCCTGAACAGCCTGGGGATTTTCGCGGATCAGCTTGAGGTCGAGCACGGGGGATTCGGGAATGCACCAAGGGAATAGCTTACCGGCAGCCTCCGACCCCGTCCTGTTGCGGGCGATCGCCGGGCATTCTCACAGGCAGCCATCCCGGGTGCCCCGCCATGAAACCGACTCCCTCCCAGGTCGCCCTGGAACGCCAGCGGGTGAAGCTGTTCACCACCGACAACTGGGAAATCCAGGGCGAGGTCACCCACCCCAGCGGCGGCTACAAATCGCGGCTTTCGGACGTGATCAACGAGGAGCAGACCTTCATCGCCCTCACGGACGTGGTGGTCTTCGACCGGGACGGGCGGGAGATAGCCCGCCAGCCCTTCGCGGCCATCAACAAGCAGAGCATCAAACTGGTGCTGGAGGCCTGAGCCCCCAGCCATGGGTCAGATGGTCTAGAAGACCTGCTCGACTTCGCCGATTTCGGGAATCATCTCCCGCAGCTTGCGCTCAATCCCCATGCGCAGGGTCATCGCCGAGCTGGGGCAGGAACCGCAGGCCCCCTGGAGGCGCAGCTTCACCGTCGGGCCATCGATTTCCACCAGCTCGACGTTGCCGCCATCGGCCATCAGGTAGGGGCGCAGGGAATCGAGCACGTTCTCGACGTTTTCCGTCGTCAGGGTCAGGGTCTCGGACATGGAAAAACCTGTGGGGACGCTACAGAAATTCTAGGCAGATCCCCCGTGCGGCCTGCACCGGTGCGCCCTGGGGCCGCAGCTTAGAATGGATAGGCTGTTCCTCCGGCCGCCGCTGTCGCCGCAGCTATGACCGACGCTCCTGTCTCCAAGATCCGCAACTTCTGCATCATTGCCCACATCGACCACGGCAAATCGACCCTGGCCGACCGGCTGCTGCAGGCGACGGGCACGGTTCAGGACCGGGAGATGAAGGCCCAGTTCCTGGACAACATGGAGCTGGAGCGGGAGCGCGGCATCACGATCAAGCTCCAGGCCGCCCGCATGAACTACCGGGCCAAGGACGGCGAGGATTACGTCCTCAACCTGATCGACACCCCCGGCCACGTCGACTTCTCCTACGAGGTGTCGCGATCGCTCCAGGCCTGCGAAGGGGCGCTGCTCGTGGTCGATGCCTCCCAGGGGGTCGAGGCCCAGACCTTGGCCAACGTCTATCTGGCCCTGGAGAACAACCTCGAGATCATCCCGGTCCTGAACAAGATCGACCTGCCCGGTGCCGATCCGGAGCGGGTGAAGCGGGAGATCGAGGAAATCATCGGTCTCGACTGCAGCGGTGCCATCGAAGCCTCGGCCAAGTCCGGCATCGGCATCGAGGAAATCCTGGAGAACATCGTCCACCTCGTGCCGCCCCCGGCCGATACGGTCGAGAAACCGCTGCGGGCCCTGATCTTCGACAGCTACTACGACCCCTACCGGGGCGTGATCGTCTACTTCCGGGTGATGGACGGCAGTGTCCGCAAGGGCGATCGCATCAAGCTGATGGCCAGCCGCTGCGAGTACGAAATCGACGAACTGGGGGTACTCTCCCCCAACCAGATTCAGGTCGAGCAGCTGCACGCCGGCGAAGTGGGCTACATCGCCGCCTCGATCAAGGCCGTTGCCGACGCCCGCGTCGGTGACACCATCACCCTGGCCAAGGCCCCGGCCCCTGAACCGCTGCCGGGCTACGTGGAGGCCAAGCCGATGGTCTTCTGCGGCCTCTTCCCCACCGACTCGGACCAGTATCCGGACCTGCGGGATGCCCTCGAAAAGCTGCAGCTCAGTGACGCGGCTCTGCAGTATGAACCGGAAACCTCCAGCGCCATGGGCTTCGGCTTCCGCTGCGGCTTTCTGGGCCTGCTTCACATGGAAATCGTTCAGGAGCGGCTGGAGCGGGAGTACAACCTCGATCTGATTACCACCGCCCCCTCGGTGGTCTACCAGGTCACGACCCTGGACGGGGAAATGCTGCGGGTCGACAATCCGGCCCACCTGCCGCCGCCGCAGAAACGGGAAAAGATCGAAGAGCCCTACGTGAAGATGGAGGTGATTGCGCCCAAGGACTTCAGCGGCACCCTGATGGACCTCTGCCAGACCCGGCGGGGGATCTTCAAGGACATGAAGTACCTCACCCAGGAGCGCACCACGCTGATCTACGAGCTGCCCCTGGCGGAAGTGGTAACCGATTTCTTCGACCAGATGAAGTCCCGCACCCGCGGCTACGCCTCGATGGAATACAGCCTGATCGGCTACCAGGAAGGGGATCTGGTGAAGATGGAAATCCTGATCAACGGTGAGCCCGTCGACCCGCTGGCAACCATCGTGCACCGCGATAAGGCCTATTACGTCGGCAAGGCCCTGGTGGAGAAACTGAAGGAACTGATTCCCCGCCACCAGTTCAAGATTCCGATCCAGGCCGCCATCGGCAGCCGCGTGATTGCCTCGGAAAGCATTCCCGCCCTGCGCAAGGACGTGCTGGCCAAGTGCTACGGCGGCGACATCAGCCGCAAGAAGAAACTGCTGCAGAAGCAGGCCAAGGGCAAGAAGCGGATGAAGGCGATCGGTACCGTCGACGTGCCCCAGGAGGCCTTCATGGCGGTTCTGAAGCTGGACGGCAACGCCTAGATACCAAGGGAGTGAGTTCCATGACGACGGTGCGCCATCAGGAAGTCAACGACTTCTTCAGCAACTGGCAGGTCTATCAGGCCGTGCTGGAGACCAACAGCATGGAGCACCGCCAGATCTATGCGGGCGTGGCACGCATTCTGGACGAACGAACCGAACCGTTCTCGCTGCTGGACCTGGGCTGCGGCGATGCCACGGCGATCGCCCCGCTGCTGCCGGATCGACCGCTGCAGCGCTACGTCGGTGTGGACTGTACCGCGCCGGTGCTCGAACTGGCCCGCCACACCCTGGCCCCCCTCGGCGATCGCGCCCGCTTTGAGGTCGGGGACCTGCTGGAGTACCTGGAGACAACCGCAGAGCGCTTCGACCTGATTCTGGTCTCCTTCGCGCTCCACCACCTGGCCGACCCGGCTCACAAGCGTCGCTTTCTCGAGGTGGCCCATCAGCACCTCAACCCCGGCGGTGAGCTGATTCTGGTGGATGTCGCCCGCCGGGACGGCGAGAGCCGAGCCGACTACGTGCAGCGCTTCGGTCAGGAGGTCCTGCCCACCTGGCCGCTCCCCCCCGCGGTTCAGGAGCGCATCCTGGCCCATGTCCGGGACAACGACTGGCCCGAAGAGGCGGACACCCAACCCGCCTGGGGTCTGGAACTGGGCTACACCGCCGTGGTTCCCTTCTTTGTCGGCGTGCAGGAGACCGAACGGGGCTGGCGCTTCCAGCGGGGATAATGACCCTGGGCGACCCGCCCGGCAACTGAATTCGGACCGCAGACGTTGATCGACGTTTCCCTGGCAGCCACCATCGAGGCCATTCTCTATCTCAAGGGGCAACCCCTGACGCTGACGGAGATCGCCGAGCTGGCCCGCTGCGATCGCCAGGCGGCCGAGGATGCCCTGCTGCAGCTGCTCGACGACTACGCCCACCGCGACAGCGCCCTGGAAATCGTCGAGGGGGAACGGGGCTACAGTCTGCAGCTGCGGCCCGGCCTCCAGGAACTGGTGAATACGCTGCTGCCGGTGAACCTGAGCACGGCGGCGCTGCGCACCCTGGCGGCGATCGCCCTCAAGGGACGCCTGCTCCAGAGCGATCTGATCGAACTGCGGGGCTCGGGCGCCTACGACCACATCAAGGAACTGGTGGCCGAAGGCTTCATCCGCAAGGCCCGCCAGAGCGAGGGCCGCTCCTACTGGATCAGCGTCACCGAGAAGTTCCACCAGTACTTTCAGGTCGAGGGGCTACCGGAGGGGATGAGTCTGTCACCCCCCCCTGCGGCCCATGACGCCGCCGCCGAAGGGGATGAAGGTGATGAAACCCCTACTCCCGAGGGCGAGGGCGACGGATAGCCGTGCGTTAGAGTTTGATCACCACTTCCGCCCTGTTGCCGTAGTGTTCAATCCCGAATTCTTCAACACCGACTCGGACACCCTGCAGCCGCCCAATCCGCTGCTGGAATATCTGCAGCAGCAGTCTCCGGAGGTGCTGAGCCGGGTCGCCAAGTCCGTCTCCCCGGAAATCCAGGACATCATTCAGCACAATGTCCAGGGATTGCTGGGCATGCTCCCCGCCGAGGGCTTCCAGGTGCAGGTGATGACCAACCGGGAGAACATGGCCGGTCTGCTGGCCTCGGCGATGATGACCGGTTACTTCCTGCGCCAGATGGAACAGCGCATGGAACTCGACGTCAGCCTGCTGGCCTCCTTTGGAGAGAATGACCCCAGCGCCGAGTAGTCCTCAGGTGTCGGGCTGACCCAGCAGGTCCGCTGCGATCGCCCTACCGCTGGCCAGGGCCCGTTCGACCAGGTGACTGTGGGGCAGGGCCTCGATGCCGTCACCGCCGCGATCGCCGCACCAGTCTCCTCCCAGCCAAAGCTGCAGGTCTAGCTCGGCCAGACAGTCGGGGATCACCCCCTGGCGGAGCAGGGCGTAGCCCCAGCGATGTACCTGCAGCTGTGTCGGGCCCCGCAGCTCCGGCAGAGCCAGCAGTTCCGCCCCCGCGCGCAGCAGGTCCTTCCCGAGGGCCTCCCGATCCGACGCATCGAACCGGGCCCGGGCCCAGTCCCCCTGGCTGTGTACGACCACCACCGGAGTCGCGTTGCGATCGCCCTTGCTGCTGTCCAGTCCGAGCCAGCGCAGCTGCGGATGATGGGGACAATCCAGCCGCCAGTGGGAACCCAGATCAGGGATAGG
>CAWUMD010000158.1:0-5798 GCA_963923365.1 uncultured bacterium | reverse complement strand
ATCCTCACGGACGTGGACATGGTGCGCCAGGGCATCCGCGGGGTGATCAGCCGCACCTTCGCCAATCCGCTGCTCTGTGCCCTCGACTTCGCCGAGGACGCCGACCCCGGTCGCACCCGCACCGAGACCGGACTGCTGCGGGCGATCGCCACCCATCCCCAGGCCGTTGTGGTGATCGGCAACGCCCCCACCGCCCTGCTGGCCCTGGTGGAGGCGATCGCCCAGGGACAGGCCAACCCGGCCCTGGTGATTGGTGTGCCCGTCGGCTTCGTAGCCGTGGTCGAGTCGAAGCAGGCCCTGGCCGCCCTGCCAGTGCCCCAGATCCGGGTGGAAGGCCGCAAGGGCGGCTCCCCTGTTGCGGCGGCCCTGGTCAATGCCCTGGCGATTCGAGCCTGGGAAGCAATCTGAAACGAGGCTGGGGTGACTCGAACACCCGACCTAGGGTTTAGGAAACCCTCGCTCTGTCCTGCTGAGCTACAGCCCCACAACCCAGGCATGATAGCCCACAGTCCCGGCCGCCACGGCCCCCGCAGTAGAATGACCCCAGCCACGACCAGCCTGGGTCAGCCCGACGATGGGTCAGCTCTCCAACGCCTACACCCTCTTTCTCAGCCTGCTGGTCGAAGCCTTTCCCTTTCTGTTGATCGGGGTACTGCTCTCCAACGCCCTGCGGGTGTTCGTGGATGAGCGCCAACTGCTGAACCGACTGCCGAAGCACCCCCTGCTGGCTGCCCTCTGCGGCAGCCTTGGCGGCTTTCTGTTTCCCGCCTGCGAATGCGGCAACGTGCCCGTGGCCCGGCGCCTGCTGCTCAAGGGCTGCAGCAACGCCGTCGCCATCGGCTTTCTGCTGGCAGCGCCCGTGGTCAACCCGATCGTGCTCTGGTCCACCTGGGTCGCCTTCCGCGACCAGCCCGAACTGGTCTGGTTACGTCTGGGCAGCACCCTGCTGATCGCCACCGTGATCGGCTGGCTCTTCAGTCGCCAACCCGATCTGCGCCCCTTCCTGCAGAAGCCGGTGGCTGCCGCGCTGGATCTGCGGCAGCAAGGCACCCCCAGTCTGCTCCAGGGCGGCAGCTTTCTGGCCGGTGAGGGCGCCCTCGGGGCGATCGCCCTCGACCGTCAGTTGGAGGCCGAAACCGACATCCCCCGGGATCTGCGCTGGGCCAGCTTCCTCGATGGCAGCCTCCAGGAACTGCGGGAGATGGGCAGTGTGCTGGTGCTGGGTAGCCTGGGGGCCGCCCTGATTCAGACCGCCGTACCGCGGGAGTGGCTGCTCAGCCTCGGTCAGAACGCCTTCAGCTCCGTGCTAGTGATGATTGTCCTGGCTCTGATCGTCTCCATCTGCTCAACCGTGGATGCCTTCTTCGCCCTCGCCTTCGCGGGCAGCTTCACCACCGGCTCGCTGCTGGCCTTCCTCGTGCTGGGCCCGATGGTCGACCTCAAGGGCATCGGCATGCTGCTGACGGTATTCCGCAGCCGGGCCGTCGCCTATCTGGTGTTGCTGCCGACTCTGATGACGATGGCGATCGCCCTGCTGGTCAACTACCACTTCAGCTGATGGCACACCGTCTGTTGCTCACCCCCGCCCGCCTCGATGCCCTGGCGATCGCCGCCTGGGGAATTCTGCTGCTGCTGTATGCCCTGCGGGGTGATCTCGATCTGCTGATCAACCGCCACTATCAGCCCCTGACCGTGGTAGCAGCACTGGCCCTACTGGGGCTGGCGATCGCCCGGCTGCGGCTGGAGCAGCGGGGGCTGGCAGCCCGCCTGGGACGCCACAGCAGCCTGTTACCACGGCGGCTGGGGGCCTGGATCCTACTGGGTACCGCCCTGATCGGCTTCTGGGTACCGCCTCGTCTGGCCGCCAATGAACTGGCCTCCCGCCGCAGCTACAGTGAACTGACGGGCATCGGTCGCAGTCAGCCTCAGAGTTTCCGGGTGCAGCAGCGCCCCGAGCAGCGCAGCATCCCGGACTGGATTCGCACCTTTGCTGTCTATCCGGAACCGGACGCCTACCAGGGCCAGCCGGTGAACGTTACTGGCTTTGTCATGCACCCGGGGGAACTGCCCGCCGACTATCTGCTGATCTCCCGCTTCGTGCTCACCTGCTGTGCCGCCGATGCCTACCCGATCGGTCTACCGGTGAAACTGCCCCAGGGGGATCGCCGCGCCTACCCCACCGACCAGTGGCTGCAGGTGCAGGGGCGCCTGGCCACAGCCACCGTCGCCGGCAAACGGCAGGCCATCGTCGAAGCCCGACAGCTGACCCCGGTCGCCGCCCCCCGCAACCCCTATGACAGCTGAGCCATGGCGATACAGACCCGCTCGGAGCAACGACTGGCCTGGGCATGGATGGCCCCGGCTGTGGCCCTGATCGGCCTCGGGTTCGGCTGGCCGATGCTGCGGGCCCTGGGGCGCAGCTTCTGGCACGAGAATCTGGCGACCGGGTTGCAACCGGAGTGGGCCGGATTGGCCAACTACCAGCAATTACTGAGCGACAGCCGCTTCTGGCAGGACCTGGGCATCACCAGCCGCTTCACCCTGGTTTCCGTCAGCCTGGAACTGGTCCTGGGACTGGCGATTGCTCTGCTGCTGCACCAGCGGTTCCCGGGGCGCGGGCTGGTACGTACCCTCAGCCTTCTGCCCTGGGCGATGCCGACGGCGGTGATGGCGATCGCCTGGACCTGGCTGTTCAACGATCAGTTCGGCCTGGTCAACGATCTGCTGCAGCGGCTGGGCCTGATTGCCACGCCCCTGGCCTGGCTGGCGGAACCGACCCTGGCCTTCTGGGCCCTGGTGATCGCCGACATCTGGAAAACCACCCCCTTCGCGGCCATCCTGCTGCTGGCAGGTCTGCAGGGGATTCCCCAGGACCTCTACGATGCCCACGCCGTCGACGGCGCCAGCCCCTGGCAGAGCTTCCGGCGCATCACCCTGCCGCTGCTCTGGCCACAGATTCTGATTCTGCTGCTGTTCCGGGGTGCGGAGGCCTTCGGTATCTTCGACCTGATCAAGGTGATGACCGGTGGTGGCCCGGGTGGCAGTACCGAAACCCTCTCGGTCTACCTCTACAGCACCGTGATGCGCTACCTCGACTTCGGCTACGGCGCCGCCCTGGTAATCGTCAGCTTCGGGGTCATTGCCCTGGCCGCCGCCCTGACCGCGCTGCTGCTGAATCGCCCGGGGAGCCGCTGATGCAACGGGTCTCCCGCCTCGGTCTGGTTCTGGCCCTGCTGCTGCTGGTCGCTCTGACCACCGGCCCCCTGGCCTGGCAGTTGCTGACCGCCTTCAAGACCGATGCCCGGATCACGGCCCTGCCCCTGCACTGGCTGCCCCAGCCCTGGACGCTGGAGCAGTTCCGGCGGATTCTGGCCCTGCAGCCGTCCTTCGGTCGCTACGCCCTCAACAGCGCGGCGATCGCCAGCGGCTCAACCCTGCTCACCCTGCTGTGTGGCGCCCCCTGCGCCTACGTACTGGCCCGCCTGCAGCCCCGTGGCAGTCGGCTGATCGTCACCAGCCTGGTGGCGGTCACCCTATTCCCCTACGTCCTGGTCTTTCTGGGGCTGCTGGAACTCGTGCAGTGGCTGGGCTGGGGCAACAACTACCTGGCCCTGATCGGTCCCTACGCCGCCATCAACCTGCCGCTGACGATTCTGGTGCTGCGCAGCTTCTTCCAGCAGATCCCGAGCGAGATCGAGGATGCAGCCCGGGTCGACGGCTACCGGCCCCTGCAGCTGCTGCTGCGGATTCTGCTGCCCCTGGCCTGGCCCGCCCTGGCCACCACCGCGCTGCTGAGCTTCATCTTTGCCTGGAACGAATACCTGTTCGCCCTCAGCTTCATCTCCCGTCAGCCCCTGAAGACGCTGCCGATTGCCGTTGCCGAACTGAGCGGCACCACCCTGTTCGATCTGCCCTACGGGGCGATCGCCGCCGCCACCCTGCTGGCGACCCTGCCCCTGGTCGCCCTGGTGCTGGTCTTCCAGCGGCGGATCGTCGAAGGGCTGACCGCCGGAGCCGTGAAGGGATAATGGTGCGATGTCCGCCCCCCTGATTCTCGACCAGCTGGAAAAAAGCTTCGGACCGGCGGCCGTGCCGGTGCGCCAGATCAGCCTGAGGGTCGAACCCGGTGAGTTCCTGACACTGCTGGGGCCCTCCGGCTGCGGCAAGTCGACGGTGCTGCGCCTGATCGCCGGTCTGGAGCGCCCGGATCGGGGCCGCATCCGCATCGGCGATCGCGATGTCACCGACCTGCCGCCTGGCGATCGCGACGTCGCCATGGTCTTCCAGAGCTACGCCCTCTATCCCCACCTGAGCGTGGCCGAGAACCTGGCCTCCCCCCTGCGGCTGCGCCGTCTGGCCAACGCGGAGATTCAGCAACGGATCGAGGACGTGGCCCAGCGACTGGATCTGGGCCATCTGCTCCACCGCCGCCCTGCCCAACTCTCCGGCGGCCAGCGGCAGCGGGTCGCCCTCGGGCGAGCCCTGGTGCGTCAGCCCGCCGTCTTCCTGCTCGACGAACCCCTGAGCAATCTCGATGCCCTGCTGCGTGAGCAGGTACGCGACCAGCTGCGTCAGGTGTTCGAGGGTCAGGACCGGCCGGTGGTCTACGTCACCCACGACCAGACCGAGGCCCTCTCCCTCTCACACCGCATCGCCGTCCTGCACGACGGCATCCTGCAGCAGCTCGACCGCCCGCAGCAGCTCTACCACCAGCCCGTCAACCGCTTCGTGGCGGGGTTCCTGGGCAGCCCGCGCATGAACTTCCTCGACCTGCCGGTGGACCAGGGCCGGGCCCGCTGGGGGGACCTGGGTCTGCCCATCCCCCGCAGTCCGGGCAACCTCGTCACCCTGGGCCTGCGCCCGGAACAGCTCAGTGCCGATGGTACAGAGCCCCTGCAGATCACGGCCCAGGTCGAACGGAGCGAATCCCTCGGCCTCCAGGATCTCGTGCATCTGCGGGATGAGCAGCACCGACCCCTGCGGGTGCTGCTGCGGGCAGGGCGGCAGCAGCCGGGCGATCGCCTGCGCATCGGCTTCCGGGCCGAGGCTTGCCACTGGTTCGACCCGAGCAGCGGGCAGCGGCTGTGAACCCGATCGATGTGATTGGGGTTGGCCTGGGTGGTGCGGCGGATCTCAGCCCCCGTCTTCTGGCCCGACTCGAGGCCGCCGACTGGGTGGTGGGCAGTCCCCGTCAGCTGGCTCTGTTTCCCGATCTCAAGGCCCAACGGCGAGAGCTGGGAGCGATCGCCGAAACCCTGGCCCAGGTCGAACAGGAGCAGCAACAGGGACAACGGATCGTGGTCCTGGCCTCCGGTGACCCGCTCTTCTTCGGGATCGGTCGCCTGCTGCGGCAGCACTTCCGCCCGGAGCAGCTCCGCTTCCATCCCAGCCCCAGCAGCGTCCAGCTGGCCTTTGCCCGCCTGGGACTGCCCTGGCAGAACGCGGAGATCCTCAGTCTGCACGGGCGGCCAATCGAACCGCTGATCCCACTACTGCAGAAGGGCCGTAGCCCGATTGCCTGCCTGACGGATCCCGACAACAATCCGGCGGCGATCGCCCGCCTGCTGACCCAGCTGGATCTGCAGCACCGCTACGAGCTCCACATCTGCGAGAACCTGGGGGATCCGAGCCGGGAACGGGTGCGGACCCTGGACCCGGGCACGCCCACCGATCCCAGCAGTGCCGAGCTGAATGTGGTGGTACTGGTGCAGCGCCCAACCCCCGCCCCGGCCGAGCAGGCCTTACCCCGACTGGGGCTGAGGGAGAGCGACATCGAGAGTTTCAGCGATCGCCCCGGA
>CAWUMD010000157.1:0-5809 GCA_963923365.1 uncultured bacterium | reverse complement strand
CGGTTGAGCGACCCAAGAAAATGTCAATGCCTGTGATTGACGGCACGAGTTCGTTGCCCCGTGTCAGCTCTTCTGATCCCTTGCGGATCGCTTTATCTATTCCTGGGATAGATCAATCGGGATATGAGCGATGCTGCTGTTTTCGAAAAGCCTTCCCATGGAAGCTGACTTTCGGGGTGTTTGCGGTATCAGATGACTGGTCGTAGCCTGGGTGATTGTGTAATAGAAAATCAGCAGGGATGAAGCATGCTGCATCCCAGGTAGGGTCGAGCTATTGAAGGCGAGCAGGCATCAATGACGGCCTGGGCTGACGATCTCAATCTTTTTGATGAAAGTCATCAGCAGAGATTATCGATATCCATGATTTTGTGTCTTGTCTCATGGGTATGGCTCCAGCTCGCTGGATGCGGCCTGGTTCCGGATGGCTGTTGTGCCGGTCTGTCAGCAGGTGGCAGTTACCGGGCGGGCGCCCAGGAACAGGTCGTAGGCGGGGTTGCCGCTTTCGTCCCAGTAGCGGTAGCCGAGTTCATCCAGGAACTGCTGGAAGGCATCCCGTTCCTGGGGGGGGACCTGTAGTCCGACGACGATGCGGCCGTAGTCGGCGCCGTGGTTGCGGTAGTGGAAGATGCTGATGTTCCAGTCCGGGCGCATGGACGCCACGAAGCGCATCAGTGCACCGGGACGTTCCGGAAACTCGAAGCGGTAGAGCAGTTCGCTGCCGACAGCGGGCGATCGCCCGCCCACCATGTGCCGCAGGTGCAGTTTGCTCAGTTCGTCATCGGTGAGGTCGAGACTGGGCAGCCCGGCGGCTTCCAGATCGTGGTGCACCTGGGCGGCGTCAGCCCGGTTGCGCACCTGCACGCCAACAAAGATGTGGGCCTGGCTCGGGTCCGCCAGCCGGTAGCTGAACTCCGTCAGGCTGCGCTGGCCCAGCACCTCGCAGAAACGCTTGAGGCTGCCCGGCTTCTCCGGGATGGTGACGGCGAACAGCGCTTCCCGGTCCTCGCCCAGCTCGGCCCGTTCGGCCACAAAGCGCAGCCGGTCGAAGTTCATGTTGGCCCCGCAGGCCACCGCCACCAGGGACTGGTCGCGGCAGCCCGTGCGGGCCACGTACTGCTTCAGTCCGGCGATCGCCAGGGCCCCGGCGGGTTCGAGAATCGAGCGGGTGTCCTCGAAGACATCCTTGATTGCCGCGCAGATATCGTCGCTGTCGACAGTGATCATCTCGTCCACCACTTGCTGGCAGAGGCGGAAGGTCTCGACGCCCACCTCGCGCACGGCGACCCCGTCGGCGAACAAGCCCACCTGCTCCAGCCGCACCCGCTCACCGGCGGCCAGGGAGCGGGTCATGGCATCGGCATCCTCGGGTTCGACCCCAACGATCCGCACCTGGGGCCAGAGCCGCTTGATGTAGGCGCCGATGCCCGCAATCAGACCGCCGCCGCCCACGGCCACGAACACCGCATCCGGGGGCTGGGGCAGCTGCCGCAGAATCTCCATGGCGATGGTGCCCTGCCCGGCAATCACGTCCGGGTCATCAAAGGGGTGGATGAAGGTCAGACCCCGCTCCTGCTCCAACTGGCGGGCGTGGGCGCAGGCATCGTCGTAGGTGTCGCCCGCCAGAATCACTTCGCCACCCCGGCTGCGAACGCTGTCCACCTTCACCTGGGGCGTGGTGACGGGCATGACGATGGCGGCGGTGGTCCCCAGCCGCTGGGCGCCGAGGGCAACCCCCTGGGCGTGGTTCCCGGCACTGGCGGCGATTACCCCCCGCTGCAGGGCCTCCGGCGACAGCTGGGCCATCTTGTTGTAGGCCCCCCGCAGCTTGAAGGAGAAGACCGGTTGCAGGTCCTCGCGCTTGAGCAGCACCCGGTTGCCCAGACGGGCCGAGAGATTGCGGGCCGGTTCCAGGGGCGATTCGATCGCCACGTCGTAGACCCGGGCCTTGAGGATGCGTTCGAGATAGTCGACGGTCACGGTGTTGCCGAAGCGGGGGTGATGTTGATCCTATCCGGCGGCTGCGATCGCCCGCTGGTGGGTGAGAATTGGGGCGCGACAGCGGAGCCCCGGCATGCATCGGCATGAACCCCACGACATCCATGATCATTTCTCAGCCCGGGATGACCGGGCCTTCGGGACGAGTGTGGCGCTCAACCTCGGGCTGGTAGCAGTGCAGGTGGGCTTCGGCTACTACGCCCACTCCCTGGCGCTGGTGGCAGATGCGGGCCACAACCTCGGGGATGTGCTGGGGCTGATTCTCGGCTGGATGGGCAGTTTTCTCAGCCGTCGCAAGCCGGGTGGCCGCCGTACCTTCGGTCTGCGCCGTAGTTCGATCCTGGCGACGCTGCTCAACGGCCTGCTGCTGATTCTCGTCTCCGGGGCCCTGGGCTGGGAGGCGCTGCACCGCTTCCGGGATCCCCAGCCGGTCCAGGGGGGAGTGGTGATGCTGGTGGCGGCGATCGCCGTGGCGGTCAATGCCGGTTCGGCCCTGCTGTTCCTGCGGGGCAGCTCCCGCGACCTCAACCTGCGCGGTGCCTACCTGCACCTGATGGGTGATGCGGCGGTCTCCGTGGCGGTGGTGCTCTCCGGCGGCATCATCTGGGCCACCGGTTGGAACTGGGTCGACCCCCTGGCCAGCCTGCTGGTGATGGCGGCGATTCTCTACGCCACCTATGAACTGCTGACCGAATCCCTGGACCTGCTGCTGGATGCGGTGCCCAGCGGGGTCGATCTCGAGGCGGTGCGGCTCTGGCTACGGGAACGGCCCGGCGTCACCGGCGTCCATGACCTGCATGTCTGGGCGGTGAGCACCACCGAAACAGCCCTGACGGCCCATCTGGTGATGGCGGACGGGCATCCGGGCGATCGCTTCCTGCGGGATCTGGCCCTGGAACTGCACAGCCGCTTCGACATCGAGCACCCCACCATCCAGATCGAGGTGGGTGACGGTACCGAATGCATCTTTGAACCGGATACGGCCCTGTGAGCAGCGATCTTCTGAAGGTGAACGGGGTCAGCTGCAGCCCCATCTCGGACTTCCGCTACGACCCTCCGGTGGCGGCTCACGGGGCGCGGCGGATTCTGGTCAAGCCCAACCTCGGCTATCCCAAGGGACCGCCGGTGACCGTCGGTCTGCCGGTGCTGGGGGCGGTGCTTCAGGGCCTGCGGTCGGTGGCCCCGGAGGCCGAAATCATGATTGTCGAGGGTTGCTGCTCGTCCGAGTCGGTGGCCCAGATAGCGGCCCGGCGTAACCTCGCCAGCCTGTTCGATGAGGGTATGCGGCTGCTGGATGCGGACGAACTGCCCCTGGTGGAATACGAGAACCGCCTGCCGCCGGTGCGCTTCGCCCGACTCTGGGCTCCGGCCCTGCTGGCGGAGGTGGACTGTCGGATCAGCGTCAGTGCCTTCAAGTGGACCAGCCTGAAGGAGACGCCGCTGCTCTCGGCCACCCTCAAGAACCTCTACGGGCTGTTTCCCCGCAGTCGCTACAAGGCCCGCAGTCCCCACTCCCGTGGTCAGCTGCACCGGCCCTCGGTGCCGGAGGTGCTGCGGGATGTCTGGGGCTGCATCGGTCATCGCTTCGATGGCGGTGTGGTGGATGCCACCTGGCGGTTCACCAGCCGCGACTGGCGGCCGGATGTGGGCGACGGCACCGCCCTGGATCGGGTGGTCTGGGGCACCGATCTCCTCGCGGTGGATGCCCAGGCCTGCACAATGGCCGGTGACACGCCGCCGGACTACCTGGCGGCGATCGCCCGCTTCCGTGACGCCCTTCCCGAGACCTGAGCCATGACCTGCGACTTCTCCCCGGCCCGGCTGACCGAGATCCTGGCTGCGGACCTGATCCGCTATGGCGACGGGATCGACCAGCCGACGGCGGGCATCAGCACCGACAGCCGCTCCATCGCCCCCGGGCAGGTGTTCCTGGCCCTGCGGGGTGAGAAGTTTGACGGCCACGCCTACGTGCCCCAGACTCTGGCGGCGGGGGCAGCGGCGGTGATTGTCGATGCGGCCTACGAGCCCCCCGCGGATCTGCCGGCGGGCACGGTGCTGCGGGTGGCGGATACCCTGCGGGCCTACCAGGCGATCGCCCGGGCCTGGCGGCGGCATTGCCCGGCGCGGATTGTGGCGATTACCGGCTCGGTGGGCAAGACGACCACCAAGGAACTGCTGGCGGCGGCCCTGGCGACGGCGGGCGAGACCCTGAAGACTGAGGCCAACTTCAACAACGAGATCGGGGTGCCCCGCACCCTGCTGCAGCTGCGCCCGGACCACCGCTTTGCTGTGATCGAGATGGGGATGCGCGGCCGGGGCCAGATTGCTGAGCTGGCGGCGATCGCCGAGCCGGATCTGGCGGTGATCACCAATGTCGGCACGGCCCACATCGAACTGCTGGGCTCCCGGGAGGCGATCGCCGAGGCCAAGTGTGAGCTGGTGGCGGATCTGGCCCCGGAGCGGCTGGCGGTGCTCAATGCCGAAACGCCCTTGCTGCCCGCCACGGCGGCGCGGGTGCGCCCCGAGGGCCGGATGCTGACCTACGGTCTGACCACCGGCGAGTTCCGGGGCGAACTGGAGGGCGATCGCCTCACGGTCGCGGGCCAGAGCTTCGAGATGCCCCTACCCGGCGAACACAACGCCCTCAACTTCCTGGCGGCCCTGGCGGTGACCCGGGAGCTGGGCATTGACTGGGGGAACCTGAAGGCCCTCTCGGTCACCCTGCCGGGGGGCCGGGCCCGCCGGATCGAGCTGGCGGACGATGTACTGCTGCTGGATGAGACCTACAACGCCGGGCTCGAATCGATGCTGGCTTCCCTGAAGCTGCTGGCCCAGACTCCCGGCCAGCGGCGGCTGGCGGTGCTGGGGACGATGCTGGAACTGGGCGACTTCAGCGACGAAGCCCACCAACAGGTCGGGGCTGCGGTGGCGTCCCTGGGTCTGGATGGGCTGCTGATTCTGGCGGAGGATGGCGCGGCGGCCGCACTCCAGGCCGGGACCGGGGATCTGCCGACCCAGCGGTTTGCGGACCACGAGAGCCTGACGGCAGCCCTGCGGCAGCAGCTGCAGCCGGGCGATCGCGTCCTGTTCAAGGCCTCCCGCGGCGTGGCCCTCGATCGGGTGGTGGCGGCCCTGATCCCTCAGGCGTAGCCGTGGGTCTGGAGGAAGGCCAGGTCGATGGCGCTGTCGCTGCGGCCGAGGAACTTCTCCACGTACTTGCCCAGCAGATCCCCCTCCAGATTGACCGGGTCCCCCGGCTGCAGCTGGCCGAGGTTGGTCTCGGCGTAGGTGAGGGGAATCACCGCCACCCGGAAGCGACGGCCTCCGTCCCAGCACTGGGCGACGGTGAGGCTGATGCCGTTGATCGCGACGCTGCCCTTCTCGACGATGTAGCGGGCGACGGCAGGTGGGGTGCTGAAGTCCAGTTCCCAGCCGTCGGCGCTGGGGTGGGCGGCGATCAGTTCGCCGGTGCCGTCCACGTGGCCGGAGACGAAGTGACCGCCCAGTTTGTCGCCCACCCGCAGGGACGGTTCCAGATTGGCCAGGTGAGTGCCCTGGCCGAGGCGGGTGCGGCGCAGGGTTTCGGGCGAAACATCCGCCTCGAAGCCATCCCCGTGCAGGCGGGTCACCGTCAGGCAGACCCCATCCACGGCAATGCTGTCGCCCAATGCGGCCCCGGTCATTACGGCGGCGCAGCTCTCGGGGCGGCAGCGCACCCGCACCGCATGGGTTCCCAGGGGACTGACCTCGCCTAACCCTCGCACCAGACCTGTGAACATGGCGATCGCCCGAATCCGTTGCCTTCCCATTCTGC
>CAWUMD010000156.1:0-5823 GCA_963923365.1 uncultured bacterium | reverse complement strand
CCGTAGTACTTACCCAGGGTGGCCAGTCCCAGCAGCACCCCGAAACCGAGCATCCACGGGCCCGGACGGGGGGTGGCCCGACCGAAGCAGCGCTCCGTCAGTAGCCACAGGGCAGCCGTCCAGAACAGCATCAGCGGACCGTCCGGCTGGTCGAGAATGCCGAAGACGGCGAACAGCACCGGCGTCAGGGCCGCCAGGGCCACGGTCATCACCCCGGCGCGGTCCCCGAACAGCCGCCGGGCCGTCAGCCCCAGCATCAGCTGCGTGCCACAGAAGATCAGCAGGGTTGCCAGCCGCAGGGTCAGGGGTGTCGCCACCCCGGTGAGGGCAGGGCCGAAGGCACTGGTCAGGGCCACCCCCAGTGGGTGGTCGAAATAGCTCCAGTCGGGATGGTGCGGGTAGAGGTAGTAGTAGGCTTCGTCGTAGCCCGGCGGCAGGAGCGCGGCGATCGCCAGCCGAAACAGCAGACTGCCGACCACCAGGATCAGCGTCCAGGGCCAGAAACGATTCAAACGGGTCTCTCCTGCGGGGATAGCTGCGGCAGAGCCGGCCTGGGCCAATGCTTTCCAAGCCCTGCCGCTGACACCGCTTTCACGAGTTTGTGGGATGATGACGGGTACGGTCCACCCCTCAGGTGTACCATAGGGCGAATTTTCCCCCTGAAAATGATTTCAGGGTCTGCCGGTCTGCTCCGCCCGCGGTTTCAGAACCCCGGCAGAGGGTGTATCGGTCTGTCCATCTGCTTTCTTGGGAGAACGAGACGATGGTGATTCTGTTCCAGCTCGCGCTGCTGCTGCTGGTCGTCATATCCTTCGTGATGATCGTCGGGGTACCGGTCCTGTACGCCAGCAACGGCGATCGCGTCCAGTCCAACCGCCTGATCCTGCTCGGCGGTCTGGTGTGGACGGCCATGGTGATCCTGGTCGGCACCCTCAACTACTTCGTCGCCTAGGACCTCAGCAAAACAGATGGCGGTTTTCGAAGGACGCTTCACCGGCGCCCACCAGCAGCGGTTTGCGCTGGTGATCGCCCGGTTCAATGATCTGGTGACCGAGAAACTGGTGGCCGGTTGCCAGGATTGCCTGAAGCGCCATGGCGTCGATCCCGACCCCCAGGGCACCCAGGTGGATTACGCCTGGGTGCCGGGCAGCTTCGAGCTGCCGCTGGTGGCTCGGCGGCTGGCAGCCAGTGGCCGCTACGATGCCGTCATCTGCCTGGGCGCGGTGATCCGCGGCGACACCCCCCACTTCGACTACGTCTGTGCCGAAGCCGCCAAGGGGGTGGCTGCCGCCAGTCTGCAGACCGGCGTGCCGATCGTCTTCGGGGTGCTGACCACCGACACGATGCAGCAGGCCCTGGAACGGGCAGGCATCAAGAGCAACCTGGGCTGGAGCTACGCCATGAGCGCCCTGGAAATGGCCAGCCTGATGGGTGAACTGCCCGCCGCCACCCCGGCCTGAAAACTTTCTGAAGCATCGGGGTTGACACAACCCTGAATCTCTGGAAAGATAAAACCTGTCCGAAAGCAACGCGAACCGTAAGGTGAGACTGCTAAAGGGCTCTGCGGGTATAGCTCAGTGGTAGAGCGTCACCTTGCCAAGGTGAATGTCGCGCGTTCGAATCGCGTTACCCGCTTCTGAAAATGGGTTGTCAACGACGTTGGCAACCCATAATTTTTGAGATACCTCTTGTCCGCCTCCCGAGGAGGCGCTGTTCGCCCCCGGGCGATCGCTATGACCCTGCCGTCACCCCCCGCCTCCTCCGACGTCGCCGCCAGCGTCTATCAGGCTTACCAGGCTTCCGCACAACTGGCTCAGACCCGCCCGGCGGACCGAAGCCAGCTGCTGCACCAGATGGCCGATGCCATGGAAGCCGCCTTCGACGACATTCTGGACGCCAACACCCTCGACCTGGAGGCCTGCCAGGATCAGGAACTCTCCCCTCTGATCTGCCGCTGGGTGAAGCTCACCCCCTTCCGGCTCGAACGCACCCGGGACATTCTGCGCAAACTGGGCGATCGCACCGACCCGATTCAGCAGGTGATGCGGGCCAGCTTCCAGCAGGAGCACAGCCAGACCTACAGCCAGCTGATGCCCCTGGGCGTGATTGCCTTCATCCACGAAGCCCTGCCGGAACTGGGGGCGATCGCCGCCGGGCTCTGCCTGCGGGCCGGCAACAGCATCATTCTCCACGGCACCCCGGAGGCACGGCACTCCAACCACGCCATCACCCAGGCCCTGCTTCAGGCCCTGGAGGACAGTGACGCCCCCCGCGGGGCCCTCACCTGCATCGATGGCCGCTGGCCCGAAAGCGTCCAGGAACTGGTCACCCAGGATATGTGGGTGGACATGGTCATTCCCTACGGCCGGCCCTCCCTGGTCCAGGAAGTGGCCCGCCAGGCAACGGCACCGGTGCTGCGCACCAGTATGGGCAACTGCTACCTCTACTGGGCGAGCAGCGGTAGCCAGGAGATGGTGCGCTCGATCGTGTTTGACAGCCATGCCAGCGAACCGGACGCCGTCAACGCGATCGAGAAGGTGCTGATCTGTCGGGACGTCAACCGCAACAGCATCGATCTGCTGTGCGACAGCCTGCGGGAGAAGGGCTTCCGCCTCCGCGCCGATGAGAGCCTGCGCGAGGAACTGCCGGACCTGGAACCCACCCAGGAAAGCGACTGGTCCCGCTCCTTCCTGGACAAGACCGTGGCCCTGAAGCGGGTCTCGGGCATGGAAGAGGCGATCAACTGGATCAACCACCACAGCAGCGGACACGCCGACAGCATCGTCACCGAGTCCTACACCGAGAGTCGGATCTTCTCCACCGGACTGCGCAGTGCCCTGGTGCACATCAATGCATCCCCCCGCTTCAGCCGCAACCCGCGCGAAAGCAGCGACGTGGTGCTGGGGATGACCAACCAGAAGGGCTACCGCCGTGGGCGCATCGGCCTTGAGAACCTGACCACGATCAAGCAGGTGGTCCTGGGTCTGGACCGCGATCGCTGATCACGGTCCAGAGGCCTCAATTCGCGGCTTCCAGCGTCACTGCCGTCGGCAGCTGGGCCAGGGGGCAGTTGTGGAGCACCATCGTCGTGGTGTCATTGACCACGAAGCCGACCCGCTCGTAGAAGCTCTGCTTGTGCGTGGTCATCAGGTAGACCCGCTCGGCATGACAGACCACCGGGTGGCTGAGGACCGTCTCCACCAGCTTGCGGCCAATCCCGGAGCCCTGGAAATCGGGATGAACGATCACATCCCAGATGGTGGCCCGGTAGACCCCGTCGGAGGTGGCACGGGCAAAGCCCACCAGCCGCTGGCCGGTCCAGGCGGTGACCACGGGCTCACTGCGGGCGATCGCCCGCTGCAGATCGGCAAGACTGCGGTCTTGGGCCCAGAAGGCGGTGAGGCGGAACAGTTCCTGCAGCTGGTGGTAGTCCAGAGGGCGGGGCTGGGCCACACCGGGGCGTCGTCGCACCGGTCGCAGCTCTGCCAGGCCCTGGAGTTGTTCAGGGGTGTGGATACAGAACTCGATCGGAGCGTTGGTCATGACAACCTCGACGCAGGGGGACAGATCAGGTCAGCGCTGGGTGTTTGTACTCAATCTCTGACGGCGCTTCCTTCAGCATAGGGTCCTAGCCCGCCATTTGACCGAAGCCCGGACGGTATTCTGGTCGCAACCACACTGGTGTCCAGACGATGATTGCCCGCCGTTTTCCCTGGCTGCTCTCGCTGCTGATCTGCGGCTGTCTGCTGCTGGGCTCCGGTCTGGAGCGCAGTCTGGCCCGCACGCTGCCCGGTATCGACCCGGTCCCGGAACGGTTCGCCCTCGGTCAGCAGCTCTACCTTGAAGCCTGTGCCCGCTGCCATCCGGGCCTGCCGCCGGAGGTGCTGCCCACCCAAGCCTGGCAGATCCTGCTGCGGGAGCCGGACCACTTCGGTGCCACCCTCCCGCCCCTGGATGCCGCCAGCCGCACCACCATCGGCAACTACCTGAAGGCGTTCTCACAGCCCGCCGACGAGAAGGAATCAAAATCCCTGCTGGTAGCCCGCTCCCGCAGCTTCCGCTCCCTTCACCCGCGGGTCAGCTTCAGGGAACCGGCCCACGCCACCACCTGCGTCAGCTGCCACCCGGGTGCTCCCCGCTTCGACTACCGCACCCTCTCTCCTGCCTGGGAGAACAGCCCCTAGCCAGATCTCGCGACCATGGCGTTTCCCCTGGCGCTGGCCGGTCTGGTCGCCCTGACCCTGCCCCTGGGCTGGATCGGACCCCGCTGGCGACCGGGACTGAGCCTGCTGGCCAGCGGCTGGTTCTGGCTGATGGTGCTGCGGCAGCCTTGGCCGGGACTGATGGTGCTGCTGGGGCTGATACCCCTCACACAGGTTCTGGCCCGGCGGATCGCGGCTGCCCCGCATCCGAGACCGCGGCTGGGCCTGGCGATCGCGATCGCCCTGCTGCTCTGGTGGAGTCTGCGCCCCGGCAGTGCCTGGGGCACCCTCGGGCTCAGCTTCGCCCTGTTCGAGAGCCTCGGCTACCTGATCGACCAGCAGCGCCGCCGCTATCCGCTGCCGAGCCTGGCCGAGTTTCTGAGCTACCGCAGCTTTGTCCCGAAACTGCTGGCGGGACCGCTGACCCCCTACCCCACCTGGGCGATCCAGCAGCCCCGGCCCCTGGTGCTGGATGCCCCCCGACTGGCGGAAGCCCTCTGGCTGATCGCCCTCGGGCTGTTCCGCAAGCGGGTGATCGGCGATCGCTGCGGCCAGATTGCCACGCTGATCCTCAGCCAGAGCGAGCAGGCCGGCAGTGGCGATCTACAGCTGGCCCTGGTCTGTCTGGGGCTGCAGATCTACTTCGACTTCGCCGGTTATACGGACCTGGCCCGGGGCGGAGCCATGCTGCTGCGGATCTGGCTGCCGGAGAACTTCCGTGGTCCCTACTTCAGCACCAGTCTGAGCGAGTTCTGGCGGCGCTGGCACATCAGCCTTGGACTGTGGCTGCGGGAGTATCTCTACCTGCCCCTGGGAGGGTCCCGCCGGGGTCTGGGGCGCACCTGCGGCAACCTGATGCTGGTGATGCTGCTGGTCGGCGCCTGGCACGGGCCATCCCCCGGCTTTCTGCTCTGGGGTCTGCTGCAGGGCCTGGGGCTGGTGCTGCACCGGCTCACCCGCACCCTCTGCGAACCGCAGCGGCTGCTGGTCCTGCTCTGGGGCAGCTGGCCCGGTCAGATCATCGGCTGGGGCCTGACCCAGGCCTGGGTGTTCGGCAGTTGGCTGGTGTTCCGGCTACCCCTGGAGCAGGCCCGGAGTGTCCTCTTCCGGCTCTGGGGGCAGCCTGCCCACCCCGAGTTCACCCAGCGCCTCTACCTCGAAGGTCTCGGTCTCTCGGCCACGGAAATCCGACTGGGACTGCTGGGCATCGGCCTGTTCATGGGCCTGCGGCAGCTCTGGCGGCAGCGCGGCAGCCCACCGCCACCGGCCTGGCTACCCACCCTGGCGGTGCCGCCCCTGCTCTACGCCAGCTGGGTCCTGGCCCCGGTCGAGGCCCCACCCTTCATCTACTGGGGCTTCTAGGGCTCAGATACCTGCGCCGTCGAGGAATTCCTCGATTTCCCGATCCCGTAGGCGGCAGCGATCGCCCTCACTCAGGGCGATCGCCGGAGCCGAGCCCCCCCGCTGGTCAATCAGTTCCTGCAGCAGATCCTCCAGGGCATCGATCCGGTCCAGCAGGGTGCGGATCACCCGCGCCTCGGAGTCAGGCATCTGGTTGTGATCGAGGGGATTCACCTGCACCCCGGAGCGATAGAGAATCCGGCCGGGAATGCCCACCACC
>CAWUMD010000155.1:0-5832 GCA_963923365.1 uncultured bacterium | reverse complement strand
CGGCGATCGCCGAGGGTCTGGCCCAGCGCATCGCCAACAACGACGTACCCGACATCCTCGAGGACAAGCGGGTCGTCACCCTCGACATCGGCCTGCTGGTCGCCGGGACCAAGTACCGGGGCGAATTCGAGGAACGCCTCAAGAAGATCATGGACGAGATCAAGAGCGCCGGGAACGTGATCCTGGTGATCGACGAAGTCCATACCCTGATCGGCGCCGGAGCCGCCGAGGGCGCGATCGATGCCGCCAACATCCTCAAGCCCGCACTGGCTCGGGGTGAGCTGCAGTGCATCGGCGCCACCACCCTGGACGAGTACCGCAAGCACATCGAGCGCGACGCCGCCCTGGAACGCCGCTTCCAGCCGGTGATGGTGGGCGAACCCAGCGTCGACGACACGATCGAGATCCTGCGCGGCCTGCGGGAGCGCTACGAGCAGCACCACAAGCTGCGGATCTCCGACGAAGCCCTGGACGCCGCCGCCAAGCTGGCGGACCGCTACATCAGCGATCGCTACCTACCGGACAAGGCCATCGACCTGATCGATGAAGCCGGGTCCCGGGTGCGGCTGATGAACTCCCAGCTGCCTCCGGCGGCCAAGGAACTGGACAAGGAACTGCGTCAGGTCCTTAAGGATAAGGACGACGCCGTCCGTTCCCAGGACTTCGACAAGGCCGGGGAACTGCGCGACCGGGAAATGGAGATCAAAACCCAGATCCGGGCGATCGCCCAGAGCAAGAAGGCCGAGGGCAGCAGCAGTGCCGACGAATCCCCCACCGTCAACGAGGAGGACATCGCCCAGATTGTCGCCTCCTGGACCGGGGTGCCCGTCAACAAACTGACGGAGTCCGAGTCCACCAAGCTGCTGAACATGGAGGAAACCCTCCACAGCCGCCTGATCGGCCAGGACGAAGCGGTCAAGGCCGTTTCCCGCGCCATCCGTCGGGCCCGCGTCGGCCTCAAGAACCCCAACCGGCCGATCGCCAGCTTCGTGTTCAGCGGCCCCACCGGGGTCGGCAAGACCGAGCTGACCAAGGCCCTGGCCGCCTACTTCTTCGGCAGTGAGGAGGCGATGATCCGCCTCGACATGTCGGAGTACATGGAGCGCCACACCGTCAGCAAGCTGATCGGCTCGCCTCCGGGCTACGTCGGCTTCAACGAGGGCGGTCAGCTGACCGAGGCCGTGCGCCGTCGGCCCTACACCGTGGTCCTGTTCGACGAAATCGAGAAGGCCCACCCGGACGTCTTCAACCTGCTGCTGCAGCTGCTCGAAGACGGCCGTCTGACCGACTCCAAGGGTCGCACCGTCGACTTCAAGAACACCCTGATCATCCTCACCTCGAACATCGGCTCCAAGGTGATCGAGAAGGGTGGTGGTGGTCTCGGCTTCGACTTCTCCGGTGAGGACGCAGCCGAGAACCAGTACAACCGCATCCGCTCCCTGGTGAACGAGGAGCTGAAGCAGTACTTCCGTCCCGAGTTCCTGAACCGTCTGGACGAGATCATCGTCTTCCGTCAGCTGAACAAGGAAGAGGTCAAGCTGATCGCCGACATCATGCTGCGCGAGGTCTTCGGCCGGATGCTGGAGAAGGGCATCAGCCTCTCGGTGACCGAGAAGTTCAAGGAACGGCTCGTGGAAGAGGGCTACAACCCCAGCTACGGTGCCCGTCCCCTGCGCCGCGCCATTATGCGCCTGCTCGAGGACTCCCTGGCGGAGGAATTCCTCTCCGGGGCCCTCAAGGAAGGCGACAGTGCCGTGGTCGATATCGGCGAAGACGGCAAGGTGAAGATCGTGCCCGAGCAGGAAACCCGCGAACTGCTGACCGCCGCCGAATAGGTTCGGCAACATCACGAAACAGCCCTGGCCGGATGGTCAGGGCTGTTTCGTTTGTGGGTCAGGGATCTAGAGCAGCGTCAGCTGCTGTTCCCGGCAGGGGGCAAAACTGCGGCGATGCTGGGGCGTCAGGCCGAGGGTGGCGATCGCCTGCCGATGCTCGGCGGTGCCGTAGCCCTTGTGACGCTCCAGCCCGTAGCCCGGATAGCGCTGGGCCAGCCGTTCGATCAGCTGGTCCCGCCAGACCTTGGCGACGATGCTGGCACAGGCGATGGTCAGGCAGCGGGCATCGCCGCCAATCAGCGTCCGCTGGTCAAGGGTCAGCCCCGGCACCCGTCGGTTACCGTCCACCAGGGCCAGTTGCGGAGGCTGTTCCAGCTTCGCCACGGCTCGGCGCATGGCCAGAAAGGTGGCCTGGAGAATGTTCAGCCGGTCGATTTCCGTCACCGTGGCCACACCGATGCGGCAGTCGAGGGCTAGCCGCCGGATCTCCGGCAGCAACTGCAGTCGGCGGCGATCGCTGAGCTTCTTGCTGTCGGTAACGCCCAGTTTCTGCAGCGGTTCGAAGGCCGCTTCCGGCAGCACCACGGCCGCCGCCACCACCGGCCCAAACAGGGGACCCCGGCCCACCTCGTCGATACCGACCAGGTCAGCCGGGGCCCGTCCCGCACTGAGAAAGCTCAGATCCTCGCTCAGGGTCTTCAGCCCTCATCCCCGCTGGCGGAGGAACGACGGCGGCGGCGCCGACGCACCGGACCGTCCTCCACTTCATCCGGCTCGGATTCCGCAGAGACCGGCGTCAGGTCATGGACCGCCACCGACTCCGGCTCCGGGGCCCTATCGAAACGCTCGGCGAGGTCCACGGACACATCGGCCAGTTCGGTTACTTCGGGTTCCGGGAGGTCAACCGCCGCACCCGCCAGGGGTGCCGCCGCTGTTTCCTCCGCCGGGTGCGCGACCTTCACCGGTCGGTCGGAGCCGCCGCGATCATCCTGACCCCCGCGACCGCGACGACGGTTGCGGCGCTGGAACAGCGTGGTCGCCGCTTCCAGGGCCGTTTCAGCAGACTCACCGGGGGCATAGACCCCGACAATCGTATTCTGTGGATCCTTGACCGGTTCCTCCAGGCGCACCAGAGGCGACACCCCGATCCAGGCATAGATTTCCTGTTCTTCCGGAGTCATCTCCACCGCCACGGCCTCCGGCGGCGGCAGTTCGCGACGGCCGCGACGGTTGAAACCCGCGTCCTCTTCCGACTCATGGCCGGGCTGGGGCCGCAGAACCTCGACCGGAGCAGGCTGCTCCAGTTCGGCATCCAGGTCATAGCCGTTGACCGGCAGCGGGCTGAGGGGGGCCGCATCCCGGCGACGGTCCTCATGGCGGCTGCGACGACGGCGACCACCGCGATCGCGCTCACCCGGCAGGGAGGTGCCCCCTACGCCGTAACTCTCGGCGGCAGGACGCGCTTCCGGAACCGGAGGCTGGTCGAAGGCCGGGGCCTGGGCTGCCCGGGCGAAGACACCGCTGGGCTGGTAGCTGGCAAAGCTGGGGCGATCGCCACGGTTGGGAATCGGCTGCCCAGGCGCCTCACCCGGCAGATGCGCCACGTGACCGAGGCCCCCACAGGTGGGGCAGGGCAGGCTGAACAGTTCATAGATGTTCTGACCCTGGCGCTTGCGGGTCAGTTCCACCAGACCCAGTTCCGAGAGCTGGGAGATCTGGGGCCGGGCCTTGTCACCCTGCAGCGCCCGGGTGAAGTGCTCAAGTACCTGCAGCTGGTCGCGGCGGGCATCCATGTCGATGAAATCGACCACGATCACCCCGGCGATGTTGCGCAGACGCAGTTGCCGGGCAATCTCGGCTGCGGCCTCGCAGTTGGTCCAGAGCACGGTTTCCCGGGCCGTGGCAGAGCGGGTGAAGGAGCCGGAGTTGACGTCGATCACCGTCAGCGCTTCGGTCTTCTCGATGATGATGTAGCCGCCGGAGGGCAGATCCACCCGGGGCTTGAGCGCCTCACGGATCGCCGCATTCACCCGGAAGTACTCCAGCATCGGGATGCGATCGCGGTGCTGGTCGATCAGCAGTCCCTGGGGTTGCTCCACCCCCCAGGCGGTGAGCTGGTTCCGGACCCGCTTCAGGCCGTTGCCGGAGTCAACGACGATGCGGTTCACCGCTTCGCTGTAGCAGTCGCGCAGCACCCGCTGAATGAAGTCATCATCCCGCCCCAGCAGGGACGGTGCCGGGGTGGTCTCGGTCTGCTGCAGAATCGATTCCCACTGGCGCTGCAGTGCTTCGAGGTCCTCGATGATCTGCTCTTCGGAAACACCATCGGCTTCGGTACGCACCAGCAGGCCCATGCCTGCCGGTTTGATCAGCACAGCCAGGGCGCGCAGGCGACTGCGCTCGGCTTCGCTGGCGATGCGGCGGGAAAGGTTGACGCCCTTGCTGTAGGGCATCAGGACCAGATAACGGCCGGGCAGGGAAACGTTGCCGGTGAGGCGGGGGCCCTTGGTCCCGGTAGGTTCCTTCATCACCTGCACCAGCACCTTCTGCTGGGGAGCCAGCAGTTCGGTGATGGCACCGGCACTGCGGCGCAGCTTCAGGGGACCCAGGTCGGTGACGTGGATGAACCCGTTCTTGTCGCTGTCGCCGATATTCACGAAGGCGGCGTCAATCCCGGGCAGGACATTCTCGACAATGCCGAGGTAGATGTCTCCGACCTGGTGGGCTCCCTTGGCAACAATCAGTTCTTCGATCTGGTCCTCGGCGAACACTGCAGCAATACGTTGCTGCTCGGCGATGACGATCTGCTTGGGCATCCAGAAACCTCTGCAAGAAGCAGCCGGTTAACGGCTGTGTCAGACCTGCGGCGAGCGGGCGGCGCAGGCGGGAAATATTCAGAACGGGCGAAAGAAAGACATTCCGACGGCAGCACACCCATCGAAGGTTCCCGGTTTCTGCACCTCAGGGCAAACCAGGATTTCGGAATTTCGGGCTACCGGGGATGGACGAACCGGAAACCGGTACAGGTAGCCATCGCGGACCCGAAAGAAAAGGCCAGCAACTGCGCAGAAACGATCTGCTCGGGAACCGATGACAGGCAATCTTGAGCTGAACGTACCGTCAGCTGTGGGAACGGTTTCTGTCGCAGCCCTGCGTAGGGCGGAATGAAGCTTCGAAAAACGGATCGAAAGCTCCCGTTCAAATTAACACAGCCGAGGACCCCCGACCATAGGCGATCAGGGCGTCTCCTGCAGATGCAGGGCCAGCCGGTGAGCCCGGGCCAGACTGAGGTCGGTCGCCCCCACCTGCTCAAGCATGATCAGCAGGTGTTCCGGACGCAGCAGCGTGCCGTCATTACGGCAGGACCCCCGGTACCGCAGCAGCACACCGCCCTCGGGAGCGGCGATCGCCACCCCTGCCGGAGCCTGCTCCAGCCGCTCCAGACTGACCAGCCGCTCCCGCAGATTGACGGTCACCTGCTTATTGGACTTGGTGGTCTGCTCGTGCAGCAGTTCCCCGGCCCCCAGCACCGCCTCCACCCAGTGCTGCCACTGCCGGGCAGACACATCCGGACCGCTGGCGAGGGCCAGCACGTAGTCGGCATCGGTCAGCAGTGCTGTCACCGCCGGTTGTTTGAGCGGCACGTCCTCGGCACTGTGAATCGGCAGATCCGGATCCATCTGGGCCACCAGCCGCAACCGGAACTCCTGGGGATCAATGGTTTCAAACAGTTCGAAGTCCATCAGTTCGCCATCGCTGCTCATCCCCAGGGAGAGAGCATTGGCAGGCACGATGCGGGGGTGGGGGTGGAAGCCACCGGTGAAGGCCACCGGCAGCTTGGCCCGGCGCACAGCTCGGTCGAACAGCCGCAGCAGATCGAGGTGGCTGAGCAGGGTCATGCTGCCCACCTTGCCGAACCGGATCCGGATGCGCTGCACCTTGTCGGTGGGGGGCTGCCAGTCTCCGGCGAAGGCGGGAATAGCGGGCGGCGGCACCA
>CAWUMD010000154.1:0-5846 GCA_963923365.1 uncultured bacterium | reverse complement strand
TTTTCGACCCACCCACCCTGGGGCTGGCGATCGCCCAGGGGCTGACGGTCCTGGCGGTGCTGCTGGGGATGTTCGCCCTGGCCCGCTACGGTCTGCATCGTCCCGAGGATGAAGCTCGGGCCTTCGTGTTCACCACGCTGCTGCTCTCGAACCTGGCAATGATTCTGGTCAACCGGTCGTGGCAACGGTCCGCCTGGCGCTGTCTGGGCATCGCCAATCCGGCCCTCTGGTGGGTGATGCTGGGCGGGGTCGGGTTTCTGGCCCTCAGCCTGACGCTGCAGCCGCTGCGGATTCTGTTTCGGTTTGCCCCGCTGCACTCCCAGGATCTGGGGATCTGCGTGGCGGTTACCCTGGGCAGCCTGGGTTGGTTCGAACTGCTCAAGCTCCGGCGTCATCCGCGGCAGGCCAGCACTCGAGAACACCCCCCAGCGGCGACCTGAGCCGCTAACGGAACTCCAGCAGCACACAGAGGCAGTCGGAACGGTCGTAGCGCTGGGTCAGAGCCAGCGCCTGGGTGAGGCTGAGTCCATTGCGTCGCAGCTGTCGGAACAGCCGACGACGGTTGCGATGGCGAAGCAGGGCAGCCAGCGGTTGCATCATCAGTCCCCAAAGCCTTGGCCGCAGTATGCCGGTTGAAGACGACTCTCGGGGCGGACTTTAGCGGGACTTACTCCGCCGTCGGATTTTTCCGGACAGGGTTTCGTTCATGCGCACTGCCGCCACCCTGGGGCTGCCACCAGCCCCAGGGTGGCGGCAAGCCCGAACCGATCGGCCGTGAACCCGCCAGCAGCGCGCCGACCGATTGGAGAGCCTACCGATGGGCCTATTCGATCAGCAGCAGATTATTGAATTCAGTCCAGGGGGCCTTAAAGACGTAGAACAGGACTCCCCCTCCCAGGGCGAACAGGACACAGGTCGAGACCAGGACCCAACGGTCCGGAGGATGGTAGGTGTCCGCCTCGATGTCATCCCGCACAGTGAAGTAGTGCCAGGCGGCCAGCACGATACTCGCCAGACCCGCCACCGCAAAGGCCAGCCCCAATTTCCAGCCGTTACCAGGGGCCGGGGTCGCCAGAGGAGGCTGGAGAACCCGGATGCGGACGATCAGCACTCCAAACCCCAGGAGTGAAATGCCGCTGCGCATCCAGGAGAGATAGGTGCGCTCGTTCGCCAGATGATCGCGGATACGGTTCGGGTTCCGGGGCAGTTGCTTCTCACCGACCGAAGTCTCGGATTGCGCTCGCGACAGGGACGGAAACATAGCCAGACGACATCCAGCGGCGACACGACAGACCCGCTGACTCAGCCCGGACGATAGGCCCTCAGCGGTTTGAACCCCAATCTTCCTGCCTGAGGCTTGCTCAGGGGTGTGCCGGGGTTATCCAAGTTCCCCGCATCGGATCTGGAGGCTGCACCGCTCGGAGCTCTGTCCTAGGGGTGCTGCTCCCGGGTGGCCGCCTCCTGCTGTTCCTGGTCCTGCACCGTCTGCACAGCGGCAGCCGTTGCCGGGTGGGTGTCGACGAAATCCCGCAGGATCGAGATCACCAGCCCGCTGAGATCCGGCTTGCCTTTGTGGGTGCCGCTGTTGTGGAAGTGGCCGCGATCGAGGGCGATCGCCTTGAGTTTGCGGCGCAGGTCATCGTCCACCCGCACCCCGAAGATTTTCTTGGCCATGATGTCGAGTCAGTCCTACCGGGTTTCAGAGCGCAATGGGATGTCGTTCGGTGCGGTTCACGATCGCCGGTGGGCGGCGCGTGATCACCTTGAGACTGTGGTGGGTGGCCCCGCAGGCCTGGATCAGAAACGAGCAAGCCAGCTGCGGATCGGTGTGACTGCCACAGGTGAAGACATCCACAGCGGCGTAGCCGGTCTCCGGCCAGGTGTGGATGGAGAGATGGGATTCGGCCAGTAGCAGCAGAGCCGTCAGCCCCTGGGGTTCAAAGCGGTGCATCGTCTCCCGCAGCAGGGTTGCCCCGGCTCGCAGCACTGCCTCCCGCAGGGTCGGCATCAGCCGAGCCTCGTCATCCAGCACCTGAGCGGAACAGCCGTAGAGCTCAAGGATGCAGTGGGTTCCAACCCCGCCGCCCATAGCCTGTTCCAAGGAAGCCGCCAGCACCATCGAGGTCACCTCTATACGTACGACAAAAATGCATGCGTGACACCTGTATAACAAATACTACGCATGACTGTCATCCCCTGCCCGCCCCGAAGTGCTCAGGGTGATGTTTTGGCGTGGCCCGGCGGCGGGTTCAGCCGGGTAGACCGGAAATCATCAGGGCGACGGACTGGGAGCGGGCTTTCCAGATCTCCCGACAGTATTCCTGGACCGCCCGATCCGAGGAGAAATATCCGCAGCGGGCAGAGTTGAGGATCGACATCCGAGCCCAGGCAGCCGGATTGCGGAAGGCTTCGGAAACGGCGTCCTGGCAGTCGACGTAGGCCCGATAGTCCGCCAGCACGCAGTAGGGATCCTGGCCGCGCAGCAGCTCCACCAGGGGCCGGAACAGCTCGCGATCGCCGCTGGAGAAGTGCCCGCAGGCAATCAGCTCCAGGGCCTGGTGCAGCTCCTGATCCTGCTGTTCCACCTCCCATGGCCGATAGCCATCCCGCAGCAGGTGACGCACTTCACTGGTGGTCATTCCGAAGCGGAAGAAGTTCGCATCCCCGACCCGTTCGCGGATTTCGATGTTGGCTCCATCGAGGGTGCCGATGGTGACTGCACCACTGAGGGCGAATTTCATGTTGCCGGTGCCCGAGGCCTCCTTGCCCGCCATCGAGATCTGCTCCGACAGGTCCGCCGCCGGATAGATCCGTTGCCCCAGCCGGACATTGAAGTCCGCCAGGAAGACCACCCGCAGTCGGGCGGCCACCGCCGGATCCTGGTTGACCATCGCCCCGACGGCATTGATCAGCTTGATCGTCAGCTTGGCCATGGTGTATCCGGGGGCCGCCTTGCCCGCGAAGATCAGCGTCCGTGGCACCAGATCCTGATCGGGATAACGCTTGATCCGGTCGTAGAGGGTGATGGCGTGAAGCACCGCCAGCTGCTGGCGCTTGTACTCGTGGATGCGCTTGACCATCACATCGAAGATCGAGGCCGGGTCCACCAGCACCCCCAGCTGATCGTGGATGAACTGACCCAGATCCCGCTTGGCGCCGCTGCGCACCTCCTGCCAGCGGCGCTGGAATTCCGGATCATCCGCCAGGGGTTCGAGCCGACGCAGCTGCTCGAGATCCTGCACCCATCCATCCCCGATGGTCTCGTTCAGCAGTCGGCGCAGGCGGGCATTGGCGATCGCCACCCAGCGCCGGGGCGAGACGCCGTTGGTGACGTTGCGGAACCGCTCCGGCCAGAGGTCGTGGAAATCCTTCAGGACTGAGGTGCGCAGCAGGCTGGTGTGCAGATCGGCAACCCCGTTGATGGCATGACTGCCGACGGCGGCCAGGTGGGCCATGCGTACCGCGCGATCGCCCCGCTCATCGATCAGCGACATCCGTTCCACCCGTCCCTGATCGCCGGGGTAGGTCATGCGCACCTGGTCGAGGAAGCGGCGGTTGATCTCCAGGATGATCTCCAGATGGCGTGGCAGTACCGCCTGGAAGATGGGCAGCGACCAGGTCTCCAGAGCCTCCGGCAGCAGGGTGTGATTGGTGTAGCCGAAGCTGGCGGTGGTGATCCCCCAGGCCCGATCCCAGTCCAGGTGGTGTTCATCCACCAGCAGGCGCATCAGCTCAGCCACGCCGATGGCCGGGTGGGTGTCATTGAGCTGAATGGCGTGGTGCTCGGGAAAGCGGTCAATCTCCAGCCCCAGACGCTCATGCCGGTTGAGCATGTCCTGAATCGAGCAGGAGACGAAGAAGTACTGCTGCTCGAGCCGCAGTCGCTTGCCCGCCAGGGTGCTGTCGTTGGGGTAGAGCACCTTGGTGATGTTCTCGGAGGTGATCTTCTCGTCAACGGCTCCGTAGTAGTTGCCCTGGTTGAAGGCCTGGAAGTCGAAGGTCTGGTGCGCTTCTGCCTTCCAGAGCCGCAGGGTGTTGGCGGTGTTGACCCGGTAGCCGAGGATGGGGATGTCGTAGGGCACTCCCTTGACGATGTTGTCGCTGACCCAGCGCACCCCGAAACGACCATCGGGATCGCTCCAGTGCTCGGTGCGGCCCCCCAGCTTGACAGTTACCGCCAGTTCGGGGCGGGGGATTTCCCAGGGGTTGCCGAACTGCAGCCACTTGTCGGTCACCTCCCGTTGCCAGCCATCACAGATGTACTGCTCGAAGATGCCGAATTCGTAGCGGATGCCGTACCCGACTGCCGGGACCTCCAGGGTGGAGAGGGAGTCCATGTAGCAGGCAGCCAGGCGACCCAGACCGCCATTGCCCAGACCGGGTTCCGGCTCTGCGGCCTTGATCGCCGTCAGACTCAGCCCCAGATCCTGGGCGGCCTGCTCCGCCGCTACCTCCAGCCCCAGGTTGAGCAGGTTCTCCCCTAACTGGGGACCGATCAGAAACTCCGCCGACAGGTAACAGACCAGCTTACGGGGACTGTGGAGGTAGGTTTCCCGGGTGGAGATCCAGCGCTGCAGGAGGCGATCCCGGATGGCAAAGGCCAGAGCCATGTACCAGTCGAAGGTGGTGGCATTGGAGGGGGTTTTCGCCTGGTGGTAGAAGAGGTTCTCGATCCAGTCCCGCTGCAGCCCGGCGGCGATCGCCAAGGGAGATTCCGACGAGAAGGCATCCATAGAGGTCACGGAATTGGGCAGGAGCGCTGATTGGCTCTATTGCAGGGGCCGAACCTGACTTAAGCGGAAGATATGCCGGATTCCTTTACAAAGTTCCGGACCGAGCAGCGATTTTCCACAGGTCCGATCAGGGCCCAGACGCTGCTGACGCCACAGGGTGGATCTGAACACAGACGGGTTAACTGACAACCGGCAGCCTCCTGATGCCAAGCCGCCACTGTGCCCGGTGGCTTGGCACTCTGTGCTGATGGCAATCACATTGCTGGGGCGGAATGATGGTGGTCCCGGCCAATTGTCAGGGAGTTTGAACAGAAAAATCTGACATACGCGAAAGCGGATGCGGTGATGATCCGCATCCGCTCGTGACCGGCCCTCCGCCGATCGCCTCAGAAATCCCGCCAGACCCCGACCAGCTCACCCTGGATCTCGGCCTGGCTGGCGGGTACTTCAATCGGGGCGTAGGCGGGGTTGGCGGCCTCGAACACCAGCAGGTCCCGCTGACGCTTCAGGTACTTGAGCGTGGTCCCGAAGCCGGGGATGCAGGCGGCGACAATGGTGCCGGCTTTAATCCGATCCGGCTCACTCACCTTGCGCAGTACCGCCAGATCTCCATCGGCAATCTGAGCTCCCACCATCGAGTCGCCGTTCACCCGCAGCCCGTAGATCTGGGGATCCGAGAACAGCGCCCCCAGGTCGAGCCGCTCGACCGCATCGGTAAAGGCTTCCATCAGTCCCCCGGCGGCGATCGCCCCGTAGACCGGTATCCCGCGATTGATGATCCGCAGGGTGCGGGCCTGCCCAGGCTCCCAGTCGATGTAGCCTTTCTTCTTCAGTCCCGCCAGACGTTGCTGGATTGGAGCAGGCGATCGCAGCTGGAGCGCATGCATCATTTCACGGATGGTGGGTGGATGTCCCTCGCGGGCCACCCACGCCTGGAGCAGCTCCAACAGTTGCTGCTGGCCGGGACTCGGTTTCTGCATCGCTGGACCCCTCGAAACGAGTGGCTACAGTACGGATGAATCCAAAATACAGCGGTATCCTGGATCCAGCGACCCCACCGGCCATCCAGCCAGAGCTAATGACCGCCGGAGCGCCGCCCGAGGCGTTGTTCGA
>CAWUMD010000153.1:0-5850 GCA_963923365.1 uncultured bacterium | reverse complement strand
CGCCTCAGCTGAGGCGACGGGCCAGGTCGCTGCCGATCAGGACGCCCACCAGTCCCAAGCTGGAACTGCCCAGCCAGTAGAACAGAGCGGCCCAGCGTCGACCCACCTCAATCAGGGTGAGGGTGTCGAGGGCATAGCTGGAGAAGGTGGTGTAGGCGCCCATGAAACCAGTGATCAGCAGCAGACGCAGGTCTGCGGCCAGTCCCCCCCGCCCGGCCAGCAGCGTGAAGCATAGGCCGATCAGCACGCAGCCGCTCAGGTTGATCAGCATCGTCCCGGCGGGAAACTCGCTGCCCAGCCAGCGGTTGGCAGCCAGGGTGAGGTAGTAGCGGCAGAGGGCGCCGGGGATCGCCCCCAGGGCAACGGCCAGGGGTGCACGGAGTCCGGGATCGGAAAGCATGGGAGTTCAGTCCGGGTGGGGTCAGGGCGATTGTGCCTGCTTGCCGGTCCCGAGGGCCACTGTTCTACCCTGGAGAGCATTCGTTACGTTCTGTGAAGTGATGGCCGTCAATATCTCCGGTATCGCCGTCAAAACCATCGATGGTGCCGACAAGACCCTGGGTGACTACGCCGGGAACGTGCTGCTGATCGTCAATGTCGCCAGCGCCTGCGGCTTTACCCGCCAGTACACCGGTCTGGAAGCACTCAACCGCCAATACCGTGACCGGGGTCTGCGGGTGCTGGGTTTCCCCTGCAATGACTTCGGGGCCCAGGAGCCCGGCAGCAACGAGGAAATCAAGACCTTCTGCTCCACCCGGTTCGATGTCACCTTCGATCTGTTCGACAAGGTGCACGCCAAGGGCGCTGAGCAGCACCCCCTCTACGCCCAGCTCACCCAGACCGAACCGGCGGGCGATGTGGCCTGGAATTTCGAGAAGTTCCTGGTCGATAAGCAGGGCAACGTGATCGCCCGCTACGGCAGCCGGGTCGAGCCCGATAGCGCCGAGCTGACCGCCGCCATCGACGCGGCCCTGGCAGCCTAGGACGCTGGTCATGGACATCCCGGCGATCGCCTCGCAGTTGCGGACCCATATCCGTCCCCGGGCCGAGGCGATCGACCGGGACCCCCAGGCCCTGGCCGAGTCCCTGGCCTGGCTGGGTGAGCAGGGCTGGCTGGCGCTGCGCGCCCCCCAGATCGGGGGACTGACGCTGAGCGGCGTCGACTACTGGCGGTTCCAGTTGGAAGTGGCGGCCTCGTCCGGGGCGCTGGCCTTTCTGCAGACCCAGCACCAGAGTGCGGTGGCACTGCTGGCGGCCCATCCGGAGGCGGTCCGGGCGGCTCATCTCGCCGATACAGCCCGGGGAGACTGCGCCCTGGGCGTCAGCTTTGCCCATCTGCGCCGTCCCGACGGGGGGCTGCAGGCGATCGCCGACGGCTCGACCTACCGACTGCAGGGCATGGTGCCCTGGCTGACGGGGTACGGTTTCTTCCGGGCGGCCCTGGTGGCGGCCCGTCTGCCGGACCGATCGGTGCTGCTGGCCTGGGTGCCGCTCACCCCAGGGTCCGGTTTAGGTATGTCCGAACCCCTGGAACTTCTAAGCATGGGGGTGACCGGCACGGTTCGCCTGAATTTCGACCATTGGCGACTGCCCGCCGAGGACGTGGTTGCTCACCTGTCTGCCGACTGGCTGGAACAGCGCGATCGCCGCAGCATCCTGGCTCCGACCGCCTTCAACCTCGGCTGTGCCTGTGCCGCCCTCGACTGGCTGGAGACCCAGGCTGCACCGGCCGCTGAGACGGCGCAGGCGCTGTGGGTCCGCTGGCACCGCCTGCACCAGCGCATCGGTTCTGTCCTGGCGGGCGAAGCGCGGACCTGGGAGGAGCAGCTGGCCCTGCGGGTGGCGGCGATCGCCCTGATGCAGCAGGCTAGCCAGGCTGCTCTGGCGGCAGCGTCGGGGGCGGCCAATACCGTCGGCCATCCGGCCCAGCGCTACTACCGCGAGGCCCTGGCCTTTTCGGTGCTTGGGCAGACGGCGGTCGTCAGGCAGGCCTGCCTAAGAAGCATCGCCAGTCAATGTCACGAATCTGTTGCATAAATTCACTTTTCGTTACAGATGGGTTACAATTGACCCATGGCTGAGGAACTCAGCGCCCGAGGCTGGCTTTCAAAGGTGGTCATGGGCATCCTGAGCCAGCTGGGATATGTGAAATCAATCCAGCTCCTCCTCTCTCAACCTCAAATCGCTCTCAAGCAAGCTGCCCCGCCCTCCCCGGTGGGGTTTTTTCTTGCGTAGGATCGACCGGTTGCTGGAAATTCCTGGAATGGTCCGACCGACGCGTCCGCTGGTGCACCGCCGTGCTGATGGCTTCACGATTGTGGCGGAGCGGATGCCGGTGGAGGCGGTCACCTTCGACCTCTGGGCGAGCATCGGCTCGCGGGTGGAGCCTGACCCGATCAACGGGGTAGCCCACTTTCTCGAGCACATGATCTTCAAGGGCAGTGCCAGTCTGCGGCCCGGCGAGTTCGAGCAGCGGGTCGAGGCCTGCGGCGCGATCACCAATGCCGCCACCAGCCAGGACTACACTCACTACTTCTTTACCGCTGCTCCGGCGGATTTCGCTGATCTGGTGCCGCTGCAGTTGGAGGTAGCCCTGCAGCCTTCCCTGCCCGAGGCCGAGTTCGAGCGGGAACGGCGGGTGGTGCTTGAGGAAATCCGTCGGGCGGACGACAACCCCCAGCGCCGCGCCTATCAGTGGATGGTGGAGCAGCTGCTCGACGAACTCCCCTACCGACGGCCGGTGCTGGGACCGAGCGAGGCGATCGCCCGCCTGGAGCTGGAGCGGATGCGCCAGTTCCATCGCCACTGGTACCGCCCGGAGCATCTGACGGCGGTGGTAGTCGGCAATCTGCCCGAGGAGCAGATGATCGCCACCGTGGAGCGGCATCTGCCCAGCTGGGATACCGGAAACGCCCCCGGACTGCCGTCCCTGGAGCCGGAAGCCCCCCTGACGGGCATCCGCCGTCGGCGTCAGCAGGACCCGACCCTGCAGGAGGCACGGCTCTACCTGTCCTGGCGGGTGCCCGGCCTTGACCGGCTGGAGGAGACGGATGCCCTGGATGTGCTGGCTTCAGTACTGGGGTCCGGGCGCTCCTCGCGGCTGGTGCAGGACCTGCGGGAGGAGCGCGGCTGGGTAACCGGTATCTCTGCCAGTAATTCCGTCTTTGCCGCCCAGGGGCTGTTCACCATCGCTGTGCGTCTGCCTGTGGAGCGACTAGAGGTGGTGGAAGCGGCCATCCTTGACCATCTGCGCCGTCTGCAGGAGTCGCCGGTGCGCCCCGAGGAACTGGCGCGGGTGCGGACCCAGGTGGCGAACCGGTTCATCTTCGGCAACGAACGCCCTGCCGACCGGGCCAGCCTCTACGGCTACTACCAGACGCTGCTGGGGGATCTGGACCCGGCCTTCGGCTATCCCGAGCGGGTGCGATCGCTCAGCCCCGAGCAGGTGCGCCAGGCGGCAGCCCGCTACCTGCCCACGGATGCCTACGCCGCGCTGGTGATTACGCCCTGATCAGCCCTTGGGGGCTGGGGACTGCCAGTATTCGTGACGGATGTAGGGTAGATCGACCACGGTGGCAGGGACGCTATCGGCCAGGACAGTGCTGCCGCTGTCGCCTGCAACGGTGCGGACGTAGGCCAGGGCGAAGCAGCCATCCCCGCTGACGCTGGTGATCCGTCCGGCCTTCTCGCCCGTGGGCGTGGTCAGGGCGGTGCCGACTGTGAGAGATGCTTCAGCTCGGAGACCGAGCAGCCGCTGCTTCACGCCCTGGTAGGTGTTGAGGCGGGCGATCGTCTCCTGGCCGATGTAGCAGCCCTTATCGAAGCGGATGCAGTCCCAGAGACCAGCTTCGAGGGGGTTGTAGTCCTCGGTGATTTCCGCATCGGCGGCCGGGCGCCCCTGGCGCAGGCGCAGGTCGTTCCAGTCGGCGGCGACAGCTCCGGCATCCATCAGTTGGGTGGCGATCGCCTCCCGTTGCGCCCGGGGTAACACCAGGGTCAGGCCCGGCTCCGTCAGCCCGCTGCCCCGCTGGAGTTCCACCTCGACACCGTCGAGGCTGATGGTGTGGTGTTCGCCCGCTGTCCAGCCGCTGGGGGACACGGCAGCCAACTGCTCGATCAGATTGTCGGCATCGGCCCCCATGAGGCTGAGGACGGCCAGATCGGCGCTGCGATCGCGCAGCTGCACCCGGTCCGAGAAGAAGATGTACTTGTCCAGACGGGTGAGCAGCTCCGCCCGCCGCTGGGGCGAGACAAGCAGCCAGCAGGCATCGGGTCGCACCAGCACTGTCGCCAGGTCGATCATCCGGCCGGTGGCGGTGACGAAGACCGTGTCGCAGCCCTCGCCGGGGCGGCGCTGCTGGAACGTGTTCGTGCTCTGGTTGTGCAGAAAGGCGAGGCGGTCGGCGTCGGCGACCTCGATCACGCCCCAGTCGGAGCGATCGCAGAGAAGAACGGCCATGGGTCTGTGGCGGGGTTTCCGGTGATTGTCGCCCAATCAGGCCGGGGCCTGAAGCAGTTCACCGACCACCACGGCGGTGCGGCGGTCCAGTTCATGCCAGTCGCAGTCGCCGTCCTCGCCGATCAGTTCCGGTGCTACCCGGCCCGGGAAGTCGGCTTCGGCCAGGTAGTCGGGGAAGCAGATGCGGTAGCAGAGCTCCCAGACGTCGTGGTGATCGTGGCGATCGCCACGCACCAGTTCCACCCGGTAGCGGGGGGTGGGGGTAGGCAGCTGGGCCAGTTCCGCCTCCAGCCGGGGAGCCTCCTCGGCGCTGGCCCGGTAGAGCGCCAGTTCCAGATCCGACCAGCGCTGCTGCTGCTCGGGTGTCGTGCCGTCGGGCCAGCTCAGACCATCCTCGAAGCGGGCTTCGATTCCCAGGGCCTCGGTACGCTGGCGCAGCTGATCAAGCAGGCGGATCAGGGTCGGTTGCAGCACCAGACTGGCCTGCTGCCAGGCGGTCTGGTCGGGGAAAATCGGGGCCATGACGCTCAGGGAATCCTGCTGCCATTCTGCGTTCTCCCGGTGTCCCTGGCGAACAGTCGGGGGATCGCCCGATGTTAGAATCGAGCCTGAGCTAGGGGTGCTCAACAGGCGCGTTGGGCTGAGATCACACCCTCAGACCTGAACTGGGTAATGCCAGCGCAGGGAAGCGGACTCCGATTTCACCGACCCGACGACCCTGGCGAGAACGCCCCGTTCCCACAGGAGATTTCCGATGCGCAGTGCTTGGGTTGAGAAGCGTCGCGGTCAGGGTAACGTGACCCAGATGCACTACGCCCGTCAGGGTGTGATCACCGAGGAAATGGCCTTTGTGGCCCAGCGGGAGAACCTGCCCGCGGAACTGATCCGGGATGAGGTGGCCCGCGGTCGGATGATCATTCCGGCCAACATCAACCACACCAACCTGGAGCCGATGGCCATCGGCATCGCCTCGAAGTGCAAGGTGAACGCCAATATCGGTGCCTCCCCCAACGCCAGTGACGTCAACGAAGAGCTGAAGAAGCTCGAACTGGCGGTCAAGTACGGCGCCGACACCGTGATGGATCTGTCCACCGGCGGCGTCAACCTGGACGAAGTGCGCACGGCAATCATCAACGCCTCCCCCGTGCCCATCGGCACCGTGCCCGTCTACCAGGCGCTGGAGTCGGTCCACGGCCGGATCGAGAAGCTCTCGGAAGACGACTTCCTGCACGTGATCGAGAAGCACTGCCAGCAGGGTGTCGACTACCAGACCATCCACGCCGGTCTGCTGATCGAGCACCTGCCCAAGGTGAAGGGCCGCCTCACCGGCATCGTCAGCCGCGGCGGCGGCATCCTGGCCCAGTGGATGCTCTACCACCACAAGCAGAACC
>CAWUMD010000152.1:0-5926 GCA_963923365.1 uncultured bacterium | reverse complement strand
GAGCTGGCAACGTCGCTGTCAGCGCTGGCTGAGCCATCCCAGCCTGCGTCAGCATGGCAGCGACGATGGCGGCGGTCTTCAGTTTGTCTCGCATCGTCGGTCTCAGTTGATGGGGAAATATCTAGGCTCTCACGTTTCCAGTGCGAGAGCCTAGGTTTTATCGTGCTGGAGCGGGAGTTTGATGACGGATGACCTGTAGCTGGAACCCAAGGGCACTGACAACCTGCGCCGCTGTGTCGTACCCGATTGGGGATGTCGGTATCTCGCCTTCCTTGTACAGGTAGAACCGATCCAGGCCTGCCGTTTCGGCTACCTCGGTGAGCTTCTTGGCGCGGGCGATCGCCCCAAGGGCTAGACCCACGTCAAACATGTCACCTTCTTCCAGGGCGACGTTCAGCAGCAACAGGCACTCCCGGTCAGTGGTCAGGTAGTCCGCTGTATCAAAGGGCGTCAGTTCAATCGGGCTCATGCTGGTGCTGCCTCCTTCAGACCCTGCATCCAGGCCCGGGTGCCGTAGCAGCCGCTGACCAAGCCGGGGATGTAGGCATCACGCCCCTCTTCCTCCCAGAACAGGGTATTGCCGGGCTCTCCAAGCGTCATGTGCCGGAGCTGCTCAGGGCTCAGGTCGTGGACATCCTGAACCAGCCGAGCGGGGATGCGGAACTCGGAGCCGTTGGCGTAGCGGATGACGATCAGGTCACCATCCGGGCCAGCCTCGATGCGAGCGTCAATGGCGTATAGACCCCGCTCACGAATGGCCTGCCCCTCACGGGTAGCCCGTTCGTACATCGCTTGGAAGGTAGCGTTATCCATGAATCTGCCTCCAATGTTCCAGCAGCTCATCCTGATGTTGCTCCACCAGGGCCAGAACCTTGCGGAGTTCCTTCTGGGAAAACCCCTCGTTCTCGCTGGCGGCCAGGCCATCCAGCCAGACCGTGACGGTGCATCCGGCCTTGTGGACATGGACGTGGGGCGGACGGTGGTCGGCGGTGTAGATCATCACCCGGAACCCGTCTTGGAATAGGACGGTAGGCATCTAATCTATCCCCGGCCTACTGAACACAGCTATAGCCCTTGAAGTCGTTCATCTCCTTGGCGCGGCTGTAGTAGTAATCCCAGTTGTCGTAGACCACCTGGGGGTTGATGCCTTCGCTCTCTAGCAGGCTCTTGATCTGACTGCCCGTCTCACTGCGGGAGACCAGACCGGTCTGACTCCCACATGCCACGGACAGGATGATTGCACCCACGGTGCTGCGGTCTGGCAGGCTGCTGGCTACCGGTGTGGGTTCGTAGGTGCTTGGGGTGGGAACTGGGTCCGGAGGTTCTGGGACAAGTGCCGTTATATCAGCATTATTGTTTTTAACGGCAGCAACTTGAGAGTCTAAGACTGCTTTATGAATGCCCAGAATCAATGGGCTGCTGAGGCATGCGCCAAGGAGCGCCATGAATGCCCACTTTTTGAGTTTTTCTTCTTGCTCTGCCGGAGTTGGTTCAGGCCTATCGTTCTTATCTTGCATTCTCGGTGCCTTGGTTGGTGAGGAAGATCTAGGCTCTCACGTTTCCAACACGAGAGCCTAGGTGTTGATTATTCGTTCGTGAGGGTTAACCCACCCCCTCGGGTTCGGCAGTCCGCCCCAGGTGCTCCACTAGGGTGATCGCGTAGGCGGGTAGCTCGGGCAGTTCCGGCTCCAGCCAGTCGAGCAGCCAGGCTTCCTCCTGCGGGTTCTCGCCGGGGTCGGGGCAGTTCATGCAGTGGCCTCCTTCACCAGGATCTTGGTGTCCCGCTCATCGTGCGTTACGCAATGGCGGTGCCCCTCGACCGTGATCAGGGCCGCGCCATCGCTGGAGTAGTGCGCGATGCGGATGGTGGCCCCGCCGACGGTGATGGTGACCTCGCCGGGCTCCACATCGAAGGCCTGTCCGCTCCAGAGGATATCGGTCATGGTTGGTCTCCCGGGGGCCGTAGCCCCCAGTGTGGTTTTCGGTGATCAGAACGGCATATCGAGGTCTTCGGGCTCCTCCCAGGTCAGCCCGGTCAGCCAGCCGTCTTCTTCTTCCTCGTATCGCTCGGCCTCGGCCTGCTCTAGGAGCATCAGGTAGTAGTCACCCACCGTGGTGCCCTCCCCTAGTCAATGCAAATGAAGCGGGCGGTGGGGCCACGGCCAACACGGACCAGGGCTTCACCACGAGGGCCACGGGCGAAACGGGGCTGGACATCGCCGACAATGCGGCAGCTCGCGCGGCTGAACCCGATGCCGATCCGCCAGCGCGCTACCCCCGGCTGTTCCCTACAGTGGAAACACCGTCCATCCCCTGATCCGTGACCCTCCCGGCTCCGCTGCCCCTGCTGCGCACCCCCGACCGCTTGGAAGCCCGGCTGAAGGAGATCCCGCCGGAACCTGGGGTCTACTTCATGCGCGACGGGACCGACCGGATCATCTACATCGGCAAGTCGAAGAAGCTGCGCAGCCGGGTCCGTTCCTACTTCCGGGCCTCGGCCAACCACGAGCCCCGCATCGACCTGATGGTCCGTCAGGTCTGCGACATCGAGGTGATCGTCACCGACAGCGAAGCCGAGGCCCTGGCCCTGGAAGCCAACCTGATCCGGCAGCACCAGCCCCACTTCAATGTCCTGCTCAAGGACGACAAGAAGTACCCCTACCTCTGCATCACCTGGAGCGAGGACTACCCGCGCATCTTCATCACCCGCAAGCGGCGGCTGGGCAACGGCCGCGATCGCTACTACGGCCCCTACGTCGATACCCGCCTGCTGCGCCACACCCTGTTTCTGGTCAAGCGGCTGTTTCCGCTACGTCAACGGCCTCAGCCCCTGTTCCGCGATCGCACCTGCCTCAACTACGACATCGGTCGCTGCCCGGGGGTCTGCCAGCGCATCGTCAGCCCCGAAGACTACCGCCGCACCGTTCAGAAGGTGGCGATGATCTTCCAGGGCCGCAGCAGCGAGCTGGTGGATCTGCTCACCGGCCAGATGGAAGCCTCCGCCGAGCGTTTGGACTTCGAGCGGGCGGCGACCCTGCGCGACCAGATCCGCGGTCTGGAGGGGCTGGGAGCCGAGCAGAAGGTGCAGCTGCCCGACGATCGGGTCTCCCGGGATGCGATCGCCCTGGCCATGGATGAGCAGCACGCCTGTGTGCAGCTGTTCCAGATCCGGGCGGGCAAGCTGGTGGGCCGTCTCGGCTACCTGGCGGACGGCAGCGGTGGAGATCCGGGACGCATTCTCCAGCGGGTGCTCGAGGAGCACTACGCCAGCGTAGAAGCTGTCGAGATTCCCCAGGAAGTGCTGGTGCAGCACGAGCTGCCGGACCAGACCCCCGTCGAGGAGTGGCTGGGCGATCGCCGCGGCCGTCGCGTGGCGATTCTCTCCCCCCAGCGTCAGACCAAAGCCGAGCTGATTGCCATGGTCGAGCGCAACGCCGAGTACGAGCTGGCCCGCACCCAGCGCAGTGCCGAGCGCCACTCCGCCGCCGTGCTCGATCTGGCGGCGATCCTCGATTTGCCGGAACTGCCCCGGCGGATTGAGGGCTACGACATTTCCCACATCCAGGGCTCCGATGCCGTCGCCTCCCAGGTGGTGTTCATCGACGGCCTGCCCGCCAAGCAGCACTACCGCCGCTACAAGATCCGCAGTGCCGAGGTGCGCCCTGGCCACTCCGACGACTTCGCCAGCATGGCCGAGGTGATCCGCCGCCGCTTCCGCAAGTTCGCCGAAGCGAAGGCCAAGGGGCTGGACCTGGGCCCGAGTGAGAGCCGCCAGGGCAGCCTGCTGCGGCCCCAGGCCCTGGAGGACTTCCCCGATCTGGTGATGATTGACGGCGGTAAAGGGCAACTATCGGCGGTGGTCGCGGTGCTGCGGGAGCTGAACCTGCTTGAGGACGTCAACGTCTGCAGTCTGGCCAAGCAGCGGGAGGAGATCTTCCTGCCGGGTGAGTCGTTGCCCCTGAGCACCGACGCCGAGCAGCCCGGCGTGCAGCTGCTGCGTCGCCTGCGGGATGAGGCCCACCGCTTCGCCGTCAGCTTCCACCGTCAGCAGCGCAGTGAACGGATGCGGCGATCGCGCCTCGAGGAAATCCCCGGACTCGGCCCCAAACGCCAGAAGGAACTGCTGGCCCACTTCCGCTCCATCGACTATCTGCGGCTGGCCAGCCCCGAGCAGATCGCCGAAGTGCCGGGGATCGGTTTGGGGCTGGCGCAGCAGATCCACGACTACTTCCACCCGACGGCCTGAGCCGCTGACCCGGGCTGGCCAAGCCGGTCAGGAGTGGTAGATTGAACGCCGATCCCATCCCACCTGCCCGCACCCGCGATGAAACCTGTTGATTGGCTGTGGCTGCTTCATCCTGTTCTGGCGATCGCCGTTGTCTACCCGCTGCTGGGGATTGTCCTCTGGCTGGCCCGCAAGACCCGCAACCGCCGGGTGCTCAAGGCCAAGGAACCGGCCACCAGCGGGCGTGAACACCGGGACGTCGGGCTGTGGCTGGCGAGCGCTGTTGTGGCTGCCGAACTGGTGGCCCTGGTGGTGGTGATCCTGACGAAGCAGCCCCTGGCGGAGTTTCCGGGTGGCCTGGGCCGACTGGGGGTACTGCTGCTGGTGGCCATCAGTACGGGCGTGGCCTTGCTGGCCCTGTTGCGGGTTCATCAGGCTCTCTATCGGCTGGTCTTCACCCTGCTCTCTCTGGTGGGTCTGATCAGTCTGGGCCTGCAGCCGGAGGTGTGGCGGTTGAGTGACAATCCGCTCCAGGCCGAATTCTGGCAATCGCACTTCTGGGGTGGCATGGGTCTGAGCGGGCTGCTGCTGCTGTCGGTCGCGGTCAGTCCCGAAATTCTCAAGGACCTGCGCTGGCGACGCCTGCACCTGCTGGCCAATACCCTGGCTGCTGTGCTGTTTCTGGCCCAGGGCATCACCGGGGCCCGGGATCTGCTGGAGATTCCCCTGAGCTGGCAGAAACCGGCGATCGCCAGCTGCAACTTCCAGGCCCAGACCTGCCCTGGTACACCGTAGATCGCCCCACCACCGGGCCTGGGGGGGCCGGTTCTTCCTTCGGGGCACAGCGCTGAAGCGGTACGCTGGCAGCCGACCCTGCTGAGGTGGGCAACCGGAGATGATGACGATTCTGCTCAATGGCCTGGCCCAGGGGTTGCGCCACCTGCTGGAACTGGCGGCACTGCTGACGATCAGCATCGGGCTGGCCAGCCTGCTGCCCTCGCTGGTGCGGACCCGCGAAACCCTGCTGGATCGTCTCGTCACCCTGCGGTTGCGCTTCGGCAGTTGGCTGGCCCTGGCGCTGGAATTTCAGCTGGGGGCAGATATCGTCGCCACCACCCTCAATCCCGGGGCTCAGCAATTGCTGCAGCTGGGGGCAATCGCCGTGATTCGGACCCTGCTCAACTGGTTCCTGCAACGGGAGCTGGAGGTGGAACAGCGGCATCTGCAGCGTAAGAATGAACCTTTGTAGACAACTCCCGGATCCGGCGGAGGCGCTGGTTTAGCCTGGGAAAAATCGTGACTGTGAAGGGGAGCGCGGATGGTTGGCTCAGAACGCGGGATCAGGGCGATCGCCCTGGCTCTGGCCCTGACTCTACCCGGTGTCGGCATCGCCGGTCCGGCCCTGGCCTGGGGACGGATGGGCGGCTACAGCGGTGGCTTCAGTCGCTACGGGGGCAGTGCCAGTGTCAACCGCAGCAGCTTCAGCAACGTCGATCGTGGCGGTAGCCAGGGGTTCAATAACCGGACCTACAACGGCGGCTTCGATAACCGGACCACGGTGAACCAGGGCAACAACAACCGGACCTGGGGCAATAACGACCGGGTCGGCAACACCACCATCAACAACACGACGGTCAACCGCAACGGCTGGAACGCCGGGGATTGGAACCGCACCGGAACCTGGAACAACGGTGCCTGGAA
>CAWUMD010000151.1:0-6138 GCA_963923365.1 uncultured bacterium | reverse complement strand
GCGTCAGCCAGGGAAAGGTCATCGATCAGACAGCGTCGAAACCGTCGATACGGCGGAAGCCCTGGCTGTCGTCGCTGGCATTACCGGGACGCCAGGAGAACAGCGTCTGCAGTCCCGCTGCCTGGGCCGCCTCCAGTTCCGCCACCACATCGGAGATGAACAGCACTCGTTCCGCCGACGCCCCGATGTCGGCGACGATGCCGCGGTAGCTGTCGGCCTCGCGCTTACCGCCCACCCGCGTGTCGTAGTAGCCGCTCAGGCAGGTGGTGAGGTCACCGTGCTCGCTGTAGCGGAACAGCAGTTGCTGGGCCTGGACACTGCCAGAGGAGTAGATGCGGATCTGTTTCCCGGCGGCGAGCCAGCGGGCAAAGGCGCGGGGCACATCAGCGTAGACCTGGGCCTTGAGGCTGCCATCCCGGTAGCCCTCATCCCAGATCTTGCCCTGGAGCGACTTCAGGCCCGTGGACTTGCGATCGCAGGCAATCAGCCAGTGGATATAGGGCACTGCCGCCCAGGGCTCGTCCGTATCCCAGGTTGGGCATGCCGGATCGGTCTCCCCGGCATGCTCCTGGCGCAGCAGGGCCAAGTCCGCCTGCACCGCCGACTCGCTGCCATGGTCCCGCAGGAAGGCCTCGGCTCGATCCCGGGCGAAGGGGAACAGCACCCCAAAGACAAAATCCACCGGGGTCGTGGTGCCTTCGATGTCCAGCAGCAGCACGTCCGCGTTGGCAGCCAGTAGGTCGCTCATGGGGTCTCAGTTTCGTTCCAGCAGCAGACGACGATAGGTCAGTTCCAGCAGGAACTCAAGAATCTCCAGGTGACGGCGGGCCTGGAACAGGTCCGCACCCCAGGCGTAGAGGCCATGCCCAGCGATCAGCAGCCCGTAGGGTGCCTCCACCAGCAGCGGCTCCGCCTCATCGCTGAGGGCCTCCAGATCCTGGCTGTTGGGCAGAATCGGCAGCAGCACCGACGTCTCATGGCTGCGGATGCCCTCCAAACCTTTGAGCATCTCGTAGCCACGCAACTCCAGGCCGCGCTCCGGCAGGAACAGTTCCGAGAGCAGAGTGTTGAAGATCGAGTGGGTGTGCAGCACCGACCCGGCACCGCAGCGGGCAATGATCCGCAGATGCAGGGCCGTCTCGGCAGAGGCCTTGCCACCTCCCGCCAGCACCTGACCGTGCCCGTCCACCTCGATCAGATCCTCGGGGGCCACCAGACCCTTGTCGACACCGCTGGGGGCCATCAGCAGCCGCAGCGGATCGCGCTCCAGCACAACGCTGAAGTTGCCGCCGGTGCCCCGGCACCAGCCCTTGGCATGGATGTCCTGCATCACCCAGGCCAGCGCGTCCCGGGGGTTCGAACGGTGCAGCATAATGAACGGTTCTGCGCGTCGCCTGTCGCAGCATAGCGGGCGGCGGGATCCCTCGCTCAAGGAAAAAGCAATGACCACCTTCCGCAGCCTGGAATGGCAGGGAGATGCCCTGCAACTGCTCGATCAGCGGGCCCTGCCCCACCGCACGGAATACCTCCGCTGCCAGGACGTGGAGACGGTGGCGATCGCCATCCGCGACATGACCGTGCGCGGAGCCCCGGCCATCGGTGTCGCCGCCGCCTTCGGGATGGTGCTGGCCGCCCAGGTCAGTGAGGCCGAGACCGTCGAGGGGCTGCGAGCGGATCTAGCCCAGGCGGCTGCCATCCTCAAGGACGCCCGCCCCACCGCCGTGAATCTGGCCTGGGCCGTGGATCGGCTGCAGCAGGCGGCCCAGGAAGCAGCCTCCAGCGCCAGCGAGCTGCGCGATCGCCTGGAGGAACTGGCCCAAACGATGTACGCCGAGGATATCGCCGTCAACTGGGCGATCGGCAACCATGCCCAGGCCCTGATCCCCGATGGGGCGACGGTGATTCACCACTGCAACACCGGCGCCCTGGCCACCGTCGACTACGGCACTGCCCTGGGGATCATCCGCATCGCCCACGAGCAGGGCAAGCGGATCTTCGCCTACCTGGACGAGACCCGGCCCCGGCTCCAGGGTGCCAGCCTCTCGGCCTACGAACTGACGGCCTACGGCGTACCGTTCAAGCTGATTGTGGATGGCGCCTCGGGCTGGCTGATGCGCACCCGGAAGGTGGACTGCTGTCTGGTGGGCTGCGATCGCGTCGTCGCCAACGGCGATACCGCCAACAAGATCGGCACCTACAACCTCGCCCTGGCAGCCAAGGCCCACGGGGTGCCCTTCTACGTCGCCTGCCCCACCAGCACTCTGGATCTGAGCATCGCCAGCGGTGAGCAGATCGAGATCGAGGAGCGGGATGGCCGGGAAATCACGGAAATCGCCGGGCAGGCGATCGCCCCCGCCGGAACCGAGGTCTTCAACCCGGCCTTCGATGTCACCCCCGCCGAACTGATCACGGCGATCATCACTGAGAAGGGGATTGTCTACCCGCCGTTCCGGGAGAATCTGGCAGCGCTGATGGCCTCCGCCGACTGACGAACAGGCGTCAGTTCAGCTCCAGCCGCAGCTTGCGAGCCAGAGCTTCCAAGGGTTCGCCCCCGGCCGGGCGATCGCACTTACGGCCCTGCTCATCCATCCACACCGGCTGCTGCCCCTGCCAGAGCAGCGGCCAGTCCGGGCGGTTGGGCAGTTCCAGCATCATCGAGCGGCCTTCGCCCGAGGGGTAGACCTCGACGCGGATGGTCCAGACGGGGCAGGGTTCGCCATCCAGACTGCGGGCCAGCAGCTCCAACTCCAGTTCGTCTTCCCGCTCCTCCAGGCGACCGCTCCAGACCTGCTCCGGCAGACAACGGCCCGCCACCGCCAGGATCGCCTGCAGCAGCCGGTCCATCGGCTCCAGGGCCGGGTCGAACAGGTCCGACATCAGGCGGCGGCGCTGCCGGGCTTGGCAAAGATCATCCGTCCCGCAGAGGTCTGCAGGGAGCCGGTGACCACCACCTCCATCTGGCGACCGATGTGGCGCTGGCCCTCCTCGACCACCACCATCGTGCCGTCATCGAGGTAACCCACCCCCTGGTCGCTTTCCTTCCCTTCCTTGAGGATGCGCAGGTTGAGGCGATCGCCGGGCAGGTAGTTGGGCCGCAGCGCCTTGGCCAGATCGTTGATGTTCAGCACCGGAACTGCCTGGATGCTGGCCACCTTGTTGAGGTTGTAGTCGGTGGTCACCAGGGTGCCGCTCAGGTCCTGGGCCAGCTTGACCAGCTTGGCGTCGACGGTGGGAATGTCGTCGTAGTCGGTGTTGCTGACCACGATGCGACGGCCGTAGGTCTCCCGCAGGCGGTTGAGAATGTCGAGGCCCCGGCGACCGCGCATCCGCTTCTGCTCGTTAGCGGAATCGGCAACGGTCTGCAGTTCCAGCAGCACGAACTGGGGCACGATGACCTGCCCCTCCAGGAAACCGGTCTCCAGCAGTTCGGTGATCCGGCCGTCGATGATGCTGCTGGTGTCGAGCACCTTGGCGATCGCCGGGTTGAGCGTTCCTTCCGCCACCAGACTGGTGCGGACGCTGCCAGGGTTGAGCAGCTGCACCAGCGGGCGACCGTGGGTGTCGGCAAGGCTGACACCGATGAAGCCGAAGACCAGACTGCTGAGTACCGCCGCCAGGGGCTTGAGGAAGGCGAACTCACCGGGGATCGGCAGCAGGAACACCGGCGCCAGCACCAGATTGGCAATCAGCAGACCAAGGGTCAGACCCGCCGCCCGGCTGATCAGCAGGTCCGTGGGCATGGAGCGGATGTTGCGCTGCAGGCGACGCAGGGCCGTTTGCACCACCAGACCGAAAACACCACTGATAAGGGCTGCGAAGCCCGCCACCACGAAGCGCAGCCCCTCGGTGTTCGACACCTGACTAAGGGCGGAGGACGGCAGCAGGTCGATGCCCAGGAATCCGGAGACGGCCCCTGTCAGCAGAAACAGAAAAATGATCAGGGCATCGAGCATAGGTGTCGGTCGCGACCGCTGCGGTGAGCGCTAAGTTCGGTGTGAGCCGGACAGTCCCGTCCGAACCGCCCCATTATATCGGCGCACCCTTGAGCCACCCGCCCACCGCTGCCTACCTGCACATCCCCTTCTGCCGCCGTCGCTGCTTCTACTGCGACTTCCCGATCACGGTGGTGGGCGATCGCCGTCGCGGCCGGGACTCGGGCACGATCCGCGAGTATCTGCAGGCTCTGATCGGGGAAATCCAGCAGCAGCCGGTGCTTGGCCCCGCCCTGACCACGGTGTTCTTCGGCGGCGGCACCCCCTCGCTGCTGGAGGGCGATCAGATCCGCGAGCTGCTGGAGGCCCTGGCTGCAAGGTTCGGCCTCGCCAGCAACGCCGAGATCTCGATCGAGATGGACCCGGCCACCTTCGACCAGACCCAGGCCCGGGACTATCTGCGGGCGGGCATCACCCGCATCAGCCTCGGTTCCCAGGCCTTTCAGGACCGGCTGCTGGAGGCCTGCGGCCGCACCCACCGGGTTGTCGACATCCACGCTGCCGTCGCCGATCTGCGGGCGGCGGGTTGCACCAACCTCAGCCTCGACCTGATTTCGGGCCTGCCGGGCCAGACCCTGGCGGACTGGGAGGAGTCCCTGACAGCGGCGATCGCCCTGGCCCCCGAACATATTTCTGCCTACGACCTGGTGCTGGAGCCAGGCACCGTCTTCGGCAAGCGTTACGAACCGGGGGAAGGGCCTCTGCCCACGGACGATCTGACGGCGCAGATGTACCGCACCGCCTCAACCCGACTGCGGGCCGCCGGGTTCGAGCACTACGAGATCTCCAACTACGCCCGCCCCGGCTTCCAGTGCCGTCACAACCGCATCTACTGGGAAAACCGGCCCTTCTACGGCTTCGGCATGGGCGCCGCCAGTTACCTGCAGGGGCTGCGCTTCAGCCGCCCCCGTACCCGGGCGCATTACTACCAGTGGCTGGCGGCAGGCTGCCCGCTACCGGAGGCCAGCGAAACCGCCCTCGACCGGGCCCAGGAAACGCTGATGCTGGGGCTGCGGCTGGCGGAGGGACTGGACCTGCACCGTCTCGGCCCCTTTGCCGCTCCGTTGGCATTGGTGCTGGTGCCCTACGAGGCCGCCGGGCAGGTGGTGCGCAACGGCGATCGCCTGCGTCTGAGCGACCCCGAAGGCTTCCTGATCTCCAACCGCATCCTCGCGGACAGCTTCGCGGCCATGGAAGAAGCCGTTCAGCCCTGACGGAGGTCAGCGATGTAGCGCTGCAGCGCGGCGATCGCCTGCTCGCGCAGCTGGGCGTAGGGCGTGACAAACGGGGGCTGCTGCTCCGTCAGTCCCAGCAGATCCGCCGTCACCAGCACCTGACCATCGCAGGCCGCCCCGGCACCAATGCCGATGGTGGGGATGCTCAAGCGTTGGGTCACCTGGGCCGCCAGGTCCGCCGGGATGTGTTCCAGCACCAGCGAGAAAGCTCCGGCCGTTTCAAGCGCCTGGGCCTGAGTGATCAGCTGCTGCTGGGCCAGGGGATCGCGGGCCTGCTGAGTGTAGCCGAGCTGGTGCACGGACTGAGGCGTCAACCCGAGATGGGCCATCACGGGAATCCCCGCCTCCGTCAGCCGGGCCACAGTCTCGACCATCGCCGCACTGCCCCCCTCCAGCTTCACCGCCTGGGCCTCAGTTTCCTTGAGAATGCGGCCCGCCGCCCGTAATGCCTCTTCGGGGCTGGGCTGGTAGGTAAGGAACGGCAGATCGACAACAATCAGTGCCTCGTGCACCGCCCGCTGCACCGCCCGGGTGTGGTGGATGGTCTCCTCCAGAGTCAGGGGCAGAGTGGTGCGATGGCCCAGGGCTACCATCGCCAGGGAGTCGCCGACGAGCACCACATCCACCCCGGCTGCCTCCAGCAGCGATGCCGACAGGTAATCCCAGGCCGTCAGGGCGACAATCGGTCGCTGCTCCGACTTGAAGCGCTGCAACTGACGGGGAGTGACAGGCATGGGGCAGACGTGAGGGGTCTTCCCCAACCTATCAGAGCACCGACCGTAGACTGGAAAGCACTGTGGGAGGTGCCATGGACGCTGTCAGCGACTTTGACCGGGCGATGATCCGCCGCTGTCTGGACCTGGCCCGCCAGGCCCGCCACAAAGGCGGCCATCGACTCGCGCGTCACCGCC